>JAISKY010000067.1 GCA_031260745.1 Oscillospiraceae bacterium | reverse complement strand
CAGGCAATGGGACGATGGTTAAGAAATCCGAAGCCGTCAGGGCTTCGGATTTCTCTTGGTGCGGCTTTGTCAGCGGCGACTCGCCGCCGCTTTCAATCTTTGCCTTGTCAACCGTGGCGAATTTGAACCGCTCAACAAGCCTGTTAATTTTCGGCGCGTCGTCGGCTTTAACCATAATATCGCATAGTCCGTCCGGCGTATTCTTGCGGTCGCGTAAAACGCAGTAGACAATACCATACTGTTTCGCACCCTGAGCGAACGTCTGCAAATCACTCTCTTTGACCGAAAAAATTTCCAACGGCTTGCCGGATTTCAACATTGATTCCAACCGCGCCTTGCCTTTGAGTTTTAGCTTGCTGTTCCCGGCGTTGTCGCTTTTGAGCGCGGCAATCAAAAAGACAGCAAGCTCCTTAGCCGCCGTTCCGGTTATTCGCGCGACTACCTCGACGCCCTCTAAACTCATACGCACGATTTGTTCAGCGGCGTCCCCTGAATGGTTCATTTTTTATCAACTCCTTATTCGTGAATTTTTTATCGTCACGCTCTGCGCGGAGCTTCTCCGACATTTCCGCAGAGCGCGTTTCTATGCCAACGCATAATTGCACCTCACGGCGTAATTCGCCAATTTGCTCCGATAACACGGCGATTTCGGATTTCAGCGTAACGAGCGTACCCTCGCCGCGAACGCTCCGTAGCTTGTAACGCAACCGTTTCCGAGCGCCGGAAAGAGTAACAATCTGAGCGGTCACGCTATCCTTGTGAGCGGTAAGGTGTTCCGGAGTGTCAATGCGGTACTTCACTAAGAAACGAGTTTCAAGCGTAATACTCCGCATACGGCGAATATCCTCGCGGAAAATGAAATACACCTGTTTCGGATTCGGTGATTTCCGTTTCGGCAATACACCCATTTTGTAGAGATAATAATAGTACAGAGCGCGAAGTCCTTTCCGCGCGTTGCGACAGGCAAAGTGTGACATTAAGCGAATCTTTTTATGCGGCGGCGGGTTGGGTTGAATAATCCGCCGCTCCGGGCGGGGTTGCTCCAATATACGCTTACGGATTCGCTCTATGGCGTAATCCACGCCGAAATTGCGAAACAGTTTCAGACCGCGCTCCCGCCCGATTGGGCGAAGCGTAACATCTTTGCCGAACTTGATTTCGTAGCCTTTCTTGCGGAGTTTATCCCAAAACTGCCGCTCCGTCATAGCTCCGGCAATCGCGCTGTCAACGTCTGATTTGACAAGATTGCGGTAAGTAGGTTCACCCTCTTTGTCGGCTTTCCACTCGCCGTATTGCTTGGATTTACCGCGCTGAGGTTCCTCAATTACAGACAAGCCGTACTCGCGGCACAACGCGTCGGACTCGCGTTGCATATTATAGTAATCCTGCGCTGTGCGATGGTAACGGATTCCGTCCAGCCACGAAACCGTGTTGACGACAAAATGCGAGTGTAGATGACTTTCCGTGTCCAAATGCGTCGCGACAACGACCTGATATTTTTCGCCCCACAGCTTTTCAGCGAGTTTCACTCCGATTTCGTGCGCCAGCTCCGGCGTTAATTTGCCTCCTGCGGCTCTACGGTCATTCTCCGCGAAAGACTGTATTCCGTGGTATGCTACTACGCCGTCGTTTTTGCCGAACTTTTTCTTAACCGCAGTCATCTCGTCGCGAGCTGTTTCCGGCTGACAATTAACGCCTGTAACGAACTGCCGCAGGATTTCGGTATGCTCGTCTATTAGTTGAGTTTTATCGCTCCGGGCGGCATAGTCGATTACGTCAGAAAGTTCCTGCGCCTGTTGCGCTGACATATTCTGTTTTTCAAAAAATGCGGGATTTTCGGTTTTGTCGGGATTCTCCGCATAAATAACGACCTTACCCAGCCAACCTTTAACGCTCCAAATAGACGTATACGCCATTACTTGATTTTCCTCGGCAGCATTACGGCGTTAGTAATATCAACAATAGCTTTATTCAGCATATCAACGGCGGTATCGTACCGCATTGTGTCCATAACATTCAGAACGTGAGCTTTCCGCGCGATTTGGTTGAGGTTCGTACCGATAGCGTGCAATTCTCTAATCATAGTATAATAATCCGGCGGCGGTACGTCAGTAGGAATAAGTCCATTGATTAGGTGACGCAAATATGCCTCTTGTGATAATCCTGATTTTTTCACATACTTTTTGAAATTTTCATTTTCCGATTTATCAAGTCGGAATGTAACTTTAATATTTCTTTTTAACATTATTGAATCTCCATTTTAGACGGGGGTTTTAGGGGGCAACGGCACCCTAACAAGGACAAATGCTGGCATTTGGCGATGCTTGCTGTTAGTGTAGTAAAAATACATACTTCATCTTGCGTAGTTTCTCCTTTCACGTAGTTGCTTTTCCCGCCAACGGTCGTAATCCGCTTTTGCGGTAGAATATAGCGTAGCGCAGGCGTTCCGCGCGGTGTTGAGCAGATAATCCGTCCTTTGACATTTCAGCTTGTGCGATTCGTCTTTCTGAGCGTAATACGGACTTTGCAGGAACGCCCGCGCCATAGCCTCCGGTTCCGAGTTGCACCAGTATGCGAGCTTGTTCAACAACGCTTGGTCGTCGGAACTCTCGTTGCCGTAATTTCGCAATCCAGCCCATAACGACGCAAAAACTTTGTCGCGTTTCAGTCCGGTACGCAGAAAATAATCCTGTTCGACGATATTAGCCGCGCTGATGGGCACGAAACTGATTTCATTTCGTTCCGTTTTAGGCAATAAATACTTGTCGTGGATTGCCTGTAACTCGTCCGCGCGAGCGTTGATTTCTCTAACGCCGCCGTAAATGCTTCCGGTGACTGTGAAATAGCGACCCTCGCTGTAAATCTCCGCGAACCCATCTTTTATACGATGACGTGTGATGTTTGCGCCCGGAGCAGTCACGAAAATGTGCAGTCCCGTACCGCTGGGGCTGACCTCCGTATAAGACGAGAGTTTATCCACAATCTCCCTCGCCTCCGTTTTAAGTGTTCCGTCCTCGCGGATAACGTGGTCAAGGTCAATTCCGTAAATGGCGCTCCCCGCCGAAGGCGGATTGGGCGCAGCGTCACGCTGCTCAAATTCGTAGCCGATTCCACGCGCCAGTCCGCGCTTTACACAGTTGACCGCTGACAAATAACTGCCCCAAGTTATGGAATCGCCCGCCTTAGCGGGAAACGGTCTGCCCGCTAACAGCGTCAGCGGTGTGAACGGACTTTTCAGCGGAGCGCCCTCCACACCCCAGACTACCCAACTCTGGGTTCGTTTCAACTCGTCGGGTATGTTGTCGTAATTAT
>JAISKY010000020.1 GCA_031260745.1 Oscillospiraceae bacterium | reverse complement strand
GGTTGAACGACCGGATTACGGGTGAGAGTTGCCTAATGGTTAAAATGATACCGGAAGTATCGCGGGAGGTTAACCTCGCGGCGTTCGACGAGTTTGCTGTTGCCGCAATCAATCGCGGAATTGCGGAGCGCGGTGTTCTCGCGCTTGACGAACTCGGACGCTTTGAGGAACCGTGCGAACGGTTCAAGAAAGCTGTGTTTGACGCGCTCGACAGTGATGTTATCGTACTCGGAATATTGAAACTCTGCGACACTCCGTTTGTCAACGCGATTAAAGCGCGCGCCGACGTGACCGTGATTACGGTGACGGAGGAAAACCGCGACACAATCACTATCCCGCTGTGAGTAGCTGCCGTAATGCTGTAAGCGTCCGAATAATTGAAAAATACATATTTATCAAGAGAAGTCTATGGCGCCGCAACGAAGCGGAACCGTCCGCTATAATTACAAGAGATAAAAATTGTCTTTCAGCGAGGAACGTCTATGAAAACGCTAATCTTAAACGGTTCGCCGCGATTGAACGGCGACACGGCGGCGTTACTCGCCGTACTGCGTGAAAACCTCAATGGTGAGATAACTGAGATTTCGGCGTATCGCGATAACATCAAGCCCTGCATTGATTGCCGCAAGTGCCGGACTTTGCCCGGCTGCGCTATTCGCGACGATATGGACATTGTGACGAGCAATGATTTTGACAATGTAATTGTCGCCTCGCCTGTGTACTACGGACTTCTTGCGGGACCTCTGATTTCGCTTGCGAGTCGGTTTCAATTTTACTATTCGGCGAAAGCGTTTCTGAACGCTCCGATTGAGGTAACGCCTAAGCTCGGCGCGGTAATTCTTACGGCGGGCGGTAGCAAGGGCAACGCAAATAACGCTGTTCCGCTTGCAAGAGTAATCCTCCGTATACGCGGCGCGGCACTCCCGGACGAGAAAATAATAATGTCCGCGCAAACGGACAGTTTCCCCGCAAAGAACGATACCGCCGCCGCAGAAAAAATCCGCAGTCTTGCGGCGCGTTGGAATCAGATTGATAGGAGTTAGAAAATGGCAATGCAACGAATCGAACCCGGCGAGCTGCCTACCCGCGCGGAGGTACTGGCTAAACTGTTCTCTAAGTGGAGTGCGCCGGTTAGGACGGAGCGCGTCAGAACTGAGGACGCGCTGTACAGGATATTAGCGGCGGACGTGTTTTCGCTGTGCGATAAACCGGTGTTCCGCGGGTCGCGAATGGACGGCGTAGCCGTTGATTCGGAGCGGTTCAAAGACGGCGTTCCCGACGCTTCGGAGTGGAAGCTCGGAACGGATTACGTCAGAGCCGACACCGGTGACGATTTCGATGACGCGTTTGACGCGGTAATAGCGGTCGAGGACTTAGAGTTCCTGCCAAACGGCGGCTTGAAGTTTAATGACGACCTCGAACCGGTAACGGAGGGCGCGGAAATAGCGAACCGAGGCGATTCAATAGCGCGTGATATGCTGCTCTGCGAAAAAGGAACGCGTTTACTCGCCGTTGACTTAGCGGCGATAGCTATGGGAGCGGTCAGCGAAATCGAAGTCTATAAAAAGCCAATCGCGGCGTTTATCCCTACCGGCAGCGAGCTAATCCCGCTTGGGCAGTTGCCTAAGCGCGGCGAAACTGTGTGTTCAAACTCGATTTTGGCTAAGTGTATGCTGGAGGAAATGGGCGCTGTCGGCTTGACGTTTGACCCTGTTGCCGACAATCCAAAAGAGCTTTCGGCCACGCTTGACAAGGCGCTCTCGGACGCCGACATCGTAATCCTAAGCGCGGGAACGAGCAAAGGCAGCGAGGATTATTGTCATACTCTGTTGGCGGAGCGCGGCGAACTGATATTCCACGGCGTAGCGTCCGCTCCGGGCAGACCTATGGCGGGAGCGATAGTGGACGGCAAGCCGGTAATCAACGTCGCCGGACCTCCGACAGCCTGTTTCAACGGTTTGGAGTGGTGTGTTAAAGCCGTAGTGAGCAAGTTCTGCGAGCAGAATCCTCTGAAACGTCACACGGTACTCGCGACGCTCTCCGGCGATATTCACAGCGGAGGCGTGGGCTTTGAATCGTTCGTCCGGCTGAAACTTGAGAAAACCGACAGCGGCTATGTAGCTCACCCTATGCCGCACAGAGCAACGCGTACTCCCGATTCTATCCGCGCCGAGGGTCTGTACATAACAAAACTCGAACCCGAAGCACAAAGCAAAGGTGACGTTATCGAAGTCGAGTTGCTTAGATAAAGTAATGGTAATCTTCAAACCTGGAGGTTGAGTCTAATGCCAAAGAATAACTAAGAACGCATTATTATCTAAACCTGATAACACTTTTACGCTAAGCCATATTTTTCTCGCCCGGCAGCCGGTAGTAGCGTTTGTATTCTTCCTCCGTGACGGGTTTGAGCTTGAACCACTTTCGCGGAGCGCGGATAGTAAAGTACAAATATTCGGTTTTGCCGTTGATAATACACTCGTAACGGTCGCCGACCGTACCGGACTTCTGCTCCGCAAAGGGGACGCAGGAGCGTATACGGTCAATCTCAACGCGAATGACCTCGCCGTCGTCGGTTTCCCAGTCGAACGCGACGGGCCACGCCTGACCGCGCTTGTCGGTCATCTGCACCATATTCAGCGGTATTCTAATCAAATAATCGTTGCTGTCCATTTGTCGATTCCTCAAAAATCAGCTCCGTTTCGGAGCGTTCCATAACTTTCGGATTGCCGTTCAGCCACTCGTCGGCAAGCTCGCGCGGGATAATGACGGGCATATGGTCGTGAACCGCCTCGCAACCGTTCACAGCGTCGCGGGTCAGTATCACGAACGCCGCGCCTTGAGGTTCCTGCCGCCAACAGCCCGCGAGATACAGCGAGCCGTTCGGCGAGTGAAAGTAATACTTTGCTTTTTGTCCGCGGCGACCCGCCGCCCACTCGTAATACCCCGACGCGGGAATCAGACAGCGGCGCTCGCGCATACACGCGGAGAACAACGGCTTTTGAGCGGCGGTTTCGCTACGGGCGTTGATTATGGGCTTGCCGTCAATAGCGGTGAAACCCCATTTCATTGCGCGGTACTGCCGCGAGGCGATTATCACCGGAACAACGTCGGTCGGGAAAATCTCGCCGGAGTTTTACAGCGTAAACGTATTGCCGCTGTCGCTGCCCTTAACGGCCTAAATTATCTCGCCAAGCGTATTGTCGTCAACGTCTATATAAAAACGACCGCACATACAATTACCTCCAAATTGTTTGCTGTTATCTAACTGATTTGTATCCCCAATTAGCGCTTACGCCGCCCGCGAACACGCCGACCGGGTGGATAGTATTGTCCTTTTTGATGTCTATCATACTTAGTTCCGGCGCGGTCAGCATAATCGCTCTCTGAATGACTTTGTTGCCGTATCTGTACCGCAGATTATTGACGGTTCGCTCCAGTTCCTCGCGAGCGGCTGTTTTTTCCGAGTCCTCGAAAATGCTGAGTTGCCTTGGAACGTCCATACCAACGAGGTCGCAGCCGCGAACTCCAATCTTGCGGAACGTCTTGCGCCAGTTCCAGTTTGCTTTGAACAGCGCGTAAGCCGCGTCAGCAATCTCGCCGGAGATATTCGTCGGGACTTCAAGTTTGCATTGCCGGGAGCCGTAATCTTTCATATCCGAGGTTATGAAACTGAACTCAATTGTCTTGGCGTAAAATCCCTGCTCCATAAGCCTTGCGCCGACGCTCTCCGACAACGCGTAAATCATTATTTTCACATCGGTGTCGGTTTCCAAGTCACGCGGACAGGTTTGCGAGTTGCCGACGCTTTTCACAGGAGTTTCGTAATCAATCGGAGCGACCTCGGATTTGTCCTCGCCGTTCGCGAACGCGTGTAATACGAGTCCGACCTTACCGAACCAGTATTTCAGACTTTCCGGGTCAGTCTGAGCCAAATCTCCGATTGTCCTGACGCCTTTGGAGTTCAGTTTCGCTTTGGTCGCTCTGCCGACGTACAGCAAATCCTCCACGGGCAGCGGCCAGATTTGCTGCTTGAACGTATCGCGGCGGATAATCGTGCAATAGTCAGGTTTGACCATATCCGAAGCGAGCTTAGAGAACACTTTGTTGTTGGAAAGCCCAATCGAAACAGTCAGACCAAGCTCGCGCTTGACGCGTTC
>JAISKY010000005.1 GCA_031260745.1 Oscillospiraceae bacterium | reverse complement strand
GAAACTGCGTTTGTGAAAAACGCCGCAAACTAGCCTTGACAGTTTGCGGATATTGTGGTATAGTTGACAAAGAGGGTAGATTTATGAACAATAAGCGTCAACTTCGCCAATCGAACATTGAGCTTTTGCGAATAATATCTTTCGCGCTGATTGCCGCGTTGCATTCAGTAGGTTGGTATAGAAGTGTAAATACCTCGGTCAACGATTACAATTGGCTGTTTGCTAACGGGCTTAACGGAATAGCGTTAGGCGCGGTCGGTTGTTTTATGCTGATTACGGGATATTTCTACGATACCGCCAAGGCGCGTATAAAGAGAATACTAATGCCGGCGCTTGCGTATCTTCTGATGTACTTTGCGTATTTTTTTATATTGGACTATCGAATGACCTCCGTTGTTCAACCGCTGAAAGAGCTTGCGCGAAATCTGATAACCAATGACGGAATGTTCGGGCATTACTGGTATGTTCAGTGTCTGCTTCTTATTACGCTACTAAGTCCGCTTTTCAAAACGGTAATTGAGAAGATTGACCAAAAGACTCACTTGCGTTCAATCTTTGTGATGCTGATATTCTTTTCGGCGCTACCCACTGTAAACTATATGACGGATTTGTTCGTGTTCCAACAGGCGCTTTTTAGCTCCGAAGCCGCGACCTTCGTGATGATGTACTTTATCGGAGCATATATCAGAAAATATCCCATGAAGATTAAAACTCGCAATTTAGCGATATTGGCGGTATTTTTTACGCTTGCGGCTCCGGCTGTAAATACGCTTTGGAGTTCTCAATGGAGTCCGTTTCTGATACTTCACCCGGAGCGTTCATACCCGTTTGATACGTATGTCGGACCGGTTGTTGATTCGCGAAATTTGCTGTGCGTTGCGCAAGCCGTGTCTGTATTCGCGCTATTTACAAAGTTTGATTTCAAAAACGCGGTCGTCAATAAAATCGCGTCGCTGACGTACGGCGGCTACTTGATTCACATTTTCTACGTATACTTATTGTCATATATACTGTTCAGACTGAACATCAGCGAGCCATATATTCCTATTTTGCTTTCACGCTGGGTTATTTGCGTGGTTTTGTCGCTGGCGACCGAATTTGTCAGGCAATCCATAGTGAAAACAACCTTAACAAAACTTCGGGTATAGCAGTTTAAGTTAATAAATATATATTGATTCGCGTTTCAACAAGCGCAAAATCCAAGAGCCATAAGGGCTCGCGGATTTTGACCCTCTTTATTTCTCAGCTGAATCAGCTGAAAACGTAAATTTTTTCAAGAAAGGTAATATATAGTATGTCAGACATCGTAAAATTTCCGCATCTGTTCGAGCCGATTACACTTGCGGGAACGCTGTTCCGCAATCGGTTATTCGCGTCGCCTACCGGCGCGTCGCAGTTGACTGCGGAGCAATACCCAACGGCGGATACCAGAGCCTACTTTGAGCGCAAGGCGATTGGCGGAGCCGCCAGCGTATGCGTCGGTGACGCGGTCGTGGACTTCAAGCGCGGACGCGCTAACGCTAACCACATGCCGCTTGACGACCTTAATATGCGCGACCCGTACGTTATGCTCGCAGATTCCCTCTCTAAGCACGGCGCGATTGCGTCAATCGAGCTTCAGCACGGCGGCGGCGCAAGTAAGGACTCCGCCTCAAAAGGTTTCCAGATTTACGGAGTAACGGAGAACGTGGACGCTCAGGGACATCACGTACTACCGTACACCGACGAGGTTCTGGAGGACGTAATCAAGTGTTTCGCGGACGCGGCGGCGTTCGCGAAGCGTTGCGGATTCGGTATGGTGACGATTCACGGCGGTCACGGCTGGCTGATTTCACAGTTCGTTTCGCCGGTCAGCAACACCCGCACCGACAAATGGGGCGGTTCCGTTGAGAATCGGTGCCGTTTGCCGGTCGCGATTCTTGACGCGATTCGTAAAGCCGTCGGACCTAAGTTCCCTATTGAAATTCGTATCAGCGGCTCGGAGTGTCACCCGCGCGGCTACGACGTCGGCGTCGGTATCGAAATCGCTAAACAGCTTGACGGACACTGCGATTTGATTCACGTTTCGGCGGGCGACCACGAGGTCGCGGAGGTGTTCACGGTCACTCACCCGAGTATGTTCCTTGAGGACGGCGTTAACGTGAAATACGCGGCGGAGATTAAGAAGCACGTAAAAACTCCGGTAGCAACGGTCGGCGCGCTGTCAGACCCGGCGCAAATGGAAGAAATCATCGCGAGCGGTAAAGCCGACGTCGTGGAAGTCGCACGCGGTCTTATCGCCGACCCGGATTTGCCCAGGAAAGCAAGAGCGGGTAAAGTTTGGCAGATTAACCGCTGTATGCGCTGCCTGACGTGTTTCTCCCACCTTATGCAGACCGGGCAATTCGTATGCGCGATTAACCCCGAAATCGGGCGCGAGCTATCCTTCAAGCCCGTTACCAAAGCCGAAGATAAAAAGAGAGTCCTCGTTGTAGGCGGCGGAGTCGCGGGAATGGAAGCCGCGATTACGGCGGCGAAGCGCGGTCACAGCGTAAAGTTGTACGAAAAATCCTCCACTTTCGGCGGCATTCTGAATTGTGAGCGCGACGTACCGTTCAAGGTACTGCTTGAGCAATACTTAAAACGTCAGATAGATTTTCTATTCGACAACGGCGTTGACGCCAGAGTGAATCGTGAAGTAACTCCGGAACTTGTCAAAAAGCTGAAACCGGACGTTATCATCGCGGCGTTCGGCGCGAAGCCGGTAACTCCGCCGATTAAGGGTATTGAGCTTGCGCTTGAAGCTACGTACGCGTACACTCACCTTGACGAAATCGGCAAAAAGGTCGTCGTTATCGGCGGCGGATTAGTCGGTCAGGAACTTGGACTTTATCTGGCGATGAAAGGACGCGAAGTTACGATTGTGGAACAACTTCCGTTTGTCAGCGACTCCAATATATTGCAGTCGCTTTCGTTGAGCTACGAGTTCCCGAAATACGGCGTTAAACGCGAGTTCAGCGTCGCAGTGACGGAAGTTACCGCTACCGGAGTTAACGCGACGGTAAGCGTTTCGCCGCCGTTTAAGCCGGGGATTCCGTTTGAGGCGGTGCCGCCGAAAAGCGAGTT
Source organism: Oscillospiraceae bacterium (assembly GCA_031260745.1). Lineage (GTDB taxonomy): Bacteria > Bacillota > Clostridia > Oscillospirales > Oscillospiraceae > JAISJH01. Next base: position 1,578 of record JAISKY010000005.1, on the reverse strand, counting down.
AACCTCCGGCGACGTCAAATTCGACGCCGATACGGTGGTATACGCCTGCGGTCTAAGGCCGGAGCGTTCCGCCGCTGACGCTCTGAAATTTATGGCTCCGGAGTTCTACCAAATCGGCGACTGTGTCAGCCCGACAAATATCTACGACGCGGTAATCCAAGCCTACCACACATCAGTTAACATTTAACAGGTAACAGTGAACAGTTAAACCTATAAGGCAGACTACCTTAAAAATTGGTAATCTGCCTTGTTTGTGTTATTGTTAACTGTTAACTATTACCTGTTAACTGGTTAGATTGTGTAGTCCTCTTGTGGGTCTTTGGCGAAATCCATCATTTTAAGGATTCGGGTACGAAACTCCGTAAAATCGCTTGAACCGCGGTTACGGGGATAACTCATCGGGATTTCGATTATCTCCGCGATTCTGCCGGGACGCGGCGACATTATCACGATACGCTGTGAAAGATAAATCGCCTCGTCAACGTCGTGAGTAACCATTACCATCGTATTGCCGCGGGATTCCCACAGCCGGATTAGCTCGTCCTGAAGGTTCATTCTCGTGAAGCTGTCAAGCGCGCCTAACGGTTCGTCAAGCAGCAGTACGTCGGGAGATACGGCTAACGCTCTTACAAGCGCGGCGCGCTGACGCATACCGCCGCTTAACTGGTGCGGATAGCTGTTAGCGAAATCGCTTAGTCCGGCAAGCTCAAGCCAGTCGGCAATCTTGGAACGCTCGTCAGCGTACTTTTTCGAAGCTTTGAGCGCAAATGAAATATTCCCCTTAATTGTCAGCCACGGGAACAGAGTGTGTTCCTGAAAAACCAAACCGCGCTTAGGGTCTGTGCCGGTAATTTCCTCGCCGTTGAACTTTGCCGCGCCCATCGTAGGTTTCTCTAAGCCCGCGAGTATCCGCAAAAGCGTACTCTTGCCGCAACCGCTCGCGCCCAATAACGATATGAACTCGCCCGATTCTATGTCAAGGCTGACGTTTTCAAGCGCGGTTAGCGTACTGCCGCGGTCGGCTCTGGCGAATAACTTGCTGATTGCGTCTATTTCTATTAATCTTCCTGCCATTTTAATACTCTCCGTTTTATGAGTGTCAGCACGAGGTTAACCACCGTAATCGTAAGGCAGATTACAATAACCGCGCCGTACATTTTGGCAAACTCCGCCCAGCCGCGCTGCCAGTTTATGTACCAGCCAAGCCCGGACTCCACTCCCAGCATTTCCGCGACCATAAGCGCGGTACACGCGATACTCAGTCCCTGCGTCAAACCCGTGAAGATACTAGGCATAGCGGCGGGAATCGCGACCTTGAACACAAGCGCGGCTTTGCCGCTTCCGAACGTCTTAGCCGCCTCAAAGTTACTGCGGTGGACGTTCATAACTCCGGTCATACTGCTCATTGTGACGGGATACCATACGCCCAACGCGATTAAGAACACGCTTCCGCCGAACAGCGACGCCGCTACAATCAGTATAATCGGCATCCACGTCGTTGAGGGTATCGGTCCAAGCACTTTTATCAGCGGTGAAACCCAGTAACGGAACGCGCCGCTCCAGCCTGCTCCGATTCCC
>JAISKY010000288.1 GCA_031260745.1 Oscillospiraceae bacterium | reverse complement strand
TGAAGTCGTAAGCAAACCCTCCGGAGACAGCCGTAAATACTTAGGTCCGTATTATAGCCGCACGACTTTGATTGACGCGCTTAGCGCGGTTGTTCAGACGCTTAGGCTGCCGGGGTGTTCGCGGCAATTTCCGCGTGAAATCGGCAAAGGGCGTCCGTGCCTGAACCGTCATCTCGGACTTTGCGAGGGTTGGTGTACCGGAACTCCCGACGCGGACGAGTACCGCAAGCGAATCCACGAAGCGTTGACTATTTTGGACGGCAGAAGCTCCGACGTGGAGAAGTCGCTTGAAGCGGAGATGTTCAAAGCCGCGGACGATTTGCGATTTGAGGACGCCGTAAAACTTCGCGACCGATTAAAAGCGTTGTCAACGCTTACCAACAGAGAACTTCCGGCGCCCGGAGCGTCCGCCGATACCGACGCGGTCGGATTCTATCGCGGCGAGGCTAAAAGCGCGTTCGTTGTTATGTGTTACGGCGGCGGGAAACGGCTCGGCAAAGAGTACGAGGTTTTAGACGCTCCGTTGGAGGACGACGGAGAGGCGGTTTCGGAAATCCTGCGGCAATACTATTCTCAGCGCGGAGTTTGCCCGAAAACCGTACTCCTTCCCGTAGAGATTCCCGACGGCGACGAGCTTTCGCGGTTATTCCGAGAGATGTTCGGACATTCGGTGGAGTTTTTAACTCCGCAAAGGGGCGATAAATATTCGCTGGTTAAACTCGCGAAAGATAACGCGTACGAGGAAACAATCCGCGCCACGACGAAACAGGAGCGAGAGAATAAAACGCTTGACTGGCTGAAGGAGCATTTAATGCTACCGGAAACTCCCGTACGTATCGAGGCGTACGACATATCGCACACAGGCGGTGAGGACGTAGTCGGCGGTATGGTTGTTTTCAAAGACGCGAAACCGTTAAAACGCGGCTACCGCCGCTTTAAGATAAAGACCGTCGAGGGTAACGACGATTATCACTCAATGCGCGAGGTTTTAGAGCGCAGGTTCAAACACTTTATTGACGGCGACGAAAAGTTCAGTCCCTTGCCCGACCTGATTTTACTTGACGGCGGCGGAACGCTTGCCGCGATGGGTAAAGCGCTCGCGGACAGCTTAGACCTAAGCGTTCCGGTATTCGGAATGGTCAAGGATGACCGACATCGCACCAGAGCGCTAGTTGACTGCGAGGACAACGAAATCGCGATTTCTGCGCGTCCCGATATTTTCAGCTTTATCGGGCGAATCCAAGAGGAAACTCACCGTTTTGCAATCGAGTACCATCGTCTGCTTCGCGACAAGGCTACGTCTAAAAGCGCGCTTGACGAAATCCCCGGAGTCGGTGACGCTCGCAAGGACAGGTTGTTTAAGCGGTTCAAAAGCATAGCGGGAATAAAATCGGCGACAATTGAGGAGCTTTCCGAAATCGTACCGAAAAATGTCGCGGAAAAAATTAGCGAACATTTCAAAACAAACGGTTAATATTACAAAAGGAGGTGTTTTAATTGTTGAGAGTAGTCAGCGGAACTGCCAAAGGCAGAAAATTGATTTCCCCTCCGGACGACGGTCGTATTCGCCCGACTACCGACCGGGTAAAAGAAGCGATTTTTGATATTATCCAGTTTGACGTTGAGGGACGCAAAGTTTTGGACTTGTTCGCCGGTTCCGGACAACTGGGAATTGAAGCGCTTTCGCGCGGAGCGAAAATCGTCGCGTTCGTCGATGAAAACTCCGACGCTATAAAACTAATTCGGCAAAACGTCGAAAAATGCGCCTCCGTGTTTAGCGAGTTACAGTATTATATCTATCAGTCTGACGCGGTTTCGTTTTTGAAACGCAAAGAGAAGTACGACATTATCATTTTAGACCCGCCATATATGACAAATCTAATGAAAAAAGCGTTGGACGCGATAATAACGGTTGACAAATTAGAATTTGGTGGTATAATTATTTGCGAATCTCCAAAACCATTGGAAGAATTAGACGGTTATTTCCGTAAGGTTTACAAATACGGTAAAACTTACGTTACAGTATTCAAATCAGAGGAGCAATCAGCTTGAATACAGCGATATATCCCGGTAGTTTTGACCCTATTACATTAGGTCATCTTAACCTTATCAAACGCGCGTCATCTACGTTTGAGCGCGTAATTGTCTGCGTTATGCGTAACGGCGGCAAAAGTCCGCTGTTCACGCCGGACGAACGCCTTGACCAGGTAAAGCGCGTCACCGCTAAATTTTCAAATGTTGAGGTAGACTCTTACGACGGGCTTGTAGCGGATTACGCGCGCGAGCGCGGCGCTCGCGTTGTTATCCGCGGACTTAGAGCGTTGTCCGACTATGAAAAAGAGTGTATGATGGCGTTGGTCAATAAGAAGCTCAATCCTGGGCTGGAAACATTGTTTCTGGCGGCAGATGAGAAATATATGTATCACAGCTCAAGCGGCGCTAAAGAACTTGCGCGGTTCGGCGCGGATTTGCGTCAATGGTGTCCGTGGGAAATAATCGGGGAGCTGGAGGAACGGATAAGGAGTGTACGCTGATGAACGCTGAAAACGGAGATGTTATGTCGCAGCTCGAAGCGTTGCGGTCGCAGCTTATGTCCGCCAAGAAAGTCCCGTTGATGGAAGATATGTTTGTCATCAACAAAACCGAAGTTATGGATATTCTTGACGACATTAGGGCTAACTTTCCAACAGAAATCGCCTCCGCTAAAAACGTCCTGAGAACTCGCGACGAATTTATCGCAAACGCGAAAATTGAAGCGGAGAAACTTAAAGCTCAGGCTAAAGATGAAATCGCGCGATTGGTGGAACAACAGGAAATAGTACGCGCGTCTAAAGAACGCGCTCGGCAAATTGCGGACTCAACCCGTAAAAAAGTCGATGAAATGATTCACGAGGCGGAACGTCAGGCCGCCGAAATAAAAAAAGCGGCTCGTGAGAATACCGAGGAGTCATACCGTCGTATTGACGCCGCTTTAACCAGAGCGCACGACGAAGTTCGCCAAGCGTGGCAGACATTCAGGAATAATTAAAAAAAAATTCCGAAATT
>JAISKY010000279.1 GCA_031260745.1 Oscillospiraceae bacterium | reverse complement strand
GAGTTAATAGTTGTTGTCAACCCAAACGTCCACTTCGTCACGCTCCGGGATAACGAAGTTCTCCTTAAACATTTTGAGAAATTCGTCGGTGATGTAAAACGTATGGGATTCGCCTTGCTCGTCGTGAGCGCGGTTACGCGACGCAATATTCTTGTTCCAGGTTTCGTCGTTAACCTCCAGGAAGTGCCATTCATACGGTACTCCGCGGTCTACGAAGAATTTCTTGTACCAATCGCGCTCCGCTTTGCTGAAATAGCCCGATTCCAGCACTACGGTAGTGCCGTGAAGCGCCATATCCGCGGCAATCTCCATAACGTACTCAATCAGTTTGCCGTATTCCTGTCCGACGCGCTCCATATCCGGCGTTACGCCGAACACTTTCAAAATAGCTTCGTCAACAACGAGCATTACTCCGCCCAATTCATCGCGAAGTTTTTTGGAGTATGTACTCTTTCCGCTGCATATCTTGCCGTCCGGTAAGATAACCACACCTTTGGTTTTCATATATTATTCTCCTGTCTTTGTTGATTTTATACAAACGGATTATAACATATATTCGCTTATTTGTAAAGTATTTTAGCATATCAAAATCTGAAGATTGATTTTAGCCGCTACGCGACATCAAAAGACGGACACACGGGTACGACTTTGTTAGAGGTCGCTGGGCATACGCCAATCTCCGCGAGGGCTTAGCGCGACGGCTCCGACTTTTGGACCGTTGGGCATCGTGTCGCGTTTGAACTGATTCGCTAAGAAGCGACGAACAAAGACATTCAGCCATTTGTCGATGGTTTCGGCGTCGTATTCGCCAGCAAAAGCGAGCTTCGCCAGATACGAGATTTTTTCCTGAGCGTCGCCGCGCCGAATGAAGTGATAAAGGTAAAAATCGTGCAGAGCGTACGGCCCGATTTTGTCCTCGGTAAGCTGAGTTATACCCTCGCCGCCGCTTGTAAGCTCCGGCGAAATCGGAGTGTCGATAATATCAACTAAAACATCTTTAACGGCGGCGTACTCCGGTTTTGCGGAGAGGTAGCGGATTGCCTCGCGGATTACGGTTTTCGGTACGGAGCAGTTTACGCCATAGTTTCCGGTCTGGTCGCCGCCATAGGTACTCCAGCCAAGCGCGGATTCGCTGAGGTCGCTTGTGTTAATAACAAGTAGTCCGTTTTCATTCGCGTAGTTAAGCGGATGAAGCATACGGATTCGTGCCTGAATATTCTCGTAGGTTACGTTCTGGTCGTTCGGGTCGTGTTCCTGCAACGCAAGCTCCGCGTTCACGACGGTTTCAATCGGACGTACGAGGTATTTTACGCCCAAGCCTTCGGCGAGTTTAACGGCGTTAGACTGGGTTTGGTCGGAACTTGCGGGACCGGGCATAACCAAGACGTGAGCAAGCTCCGGCTTGCCGAGCTTTTTTACCGCTCTAACAACAATCAACAACGCAAGCGTACTGTCTAACCCGCCGCTTAGTCCAAGCACCGCGCCTAATCCGGTCTTTTGCAGACGGCGGTATAAACCCTCCGTTTGGATTGAAAGCAATTCCTCCAAACGCTCGGAGCGTTCCGCTTCGGTTTCCTCCGGCAAAAATGGATTTTTATTAATCTTAGCGGCGCAATCGCTTTGATTTCGCGTGATTTTCGTAAAAATCGGCTTAACCGCCGCGCCAAGACTCGCAAACCGTTGTTTACGGCGGTCGAACGCGAGATGTTCAAGGTCAATGTCGGCGAAAATAAGACGTTCGTCGGTAAAACGCGGACGCTCCGCAAGTATCTGACCGTTAGCGGCGATTATCTGGTGTCCGCCCATTACGACCTCGGCGGTACTTTCGCTGGAGTCGCACCCCGCGTAAATATAACCCGCCATAAGCCGCGACGAAAGCGTCTTGACAAGCTCGCGGCGGTATCTTGAAACTCCGATTTTTTCCGGCGACGCCGACAAATTAACGAGAAGATTCGCGCCGGATAACGCGAGCCGCTCCGACGGCGGCGACGCTACCCACGCGTCCTCGCAGATTTCGATTCCGACAGTCGCGCCGTCAACCTCAAACAACAGGTTCGTCCCGAACGGGAATCCGTCTGTAGTCACGCCGCTAAGTTCCGTCGTAGAGTACCAGCGGTTTTCATAGAACTCGTTATAGGACGGAAGATTTTGCTTAGGAACAAGACCTTTAACTTCGCCGTCGGCGAGGAACGCGCCGCAATTGTACAGCGCTCCACCTACCGCGTAGGGAAGTCCGACAATCAACGCGCAATTCTTGCCGGAGGTTAGCCGCGCAAGCTCAAGCAACGCGGATTTCGCGTTGCTCAACAGCGAAGTCTGCATTACGAGGTCGCCTATTGAGTACCCCGTTATGGAAAGCTCCGGAAATACGACTAAACTCGCGCTTGAGGCTGAGGCTTCCTCGTATAGCGCGGCGATGCGTTTGGTATTTTCCGACGGTTTGTATACCGCGACGTCCGGGCAAGCCGACGCGACGCGGATAAATGATTTCGCGGGTGTGTAATTGTTCATAAGATAGTTCCTCCTCCAAGGATTGTATTGCCGTCGTACAGCACTACGGCCTGACCGGGCGTAATCGCTCGCTGTGGAGCGGTGAACTCAACGCGTAGTTTATCTTTTCCCACGAGTTCCGCCGTACAGGGCTGTTCCGGCTGACGGTATCTGGTTTTCGCGGAGCAGTTAAACTTTGAGTTTAACTTGTCCGGCACGAGTATATTCAAATTATCCGCGAACAGTACGCTTGAGTACAATTCGCGCTCCGGCGCTAGCGTTACGGAATTTCCGTTTTTGCTTTTGACGTACAGCGGCTCCGAGTGCGAAACGCCTAGTCCTCTGCGCTGACCGATTGTGAACTTAACGGAGCCGCTGTGACGACCGAGAACCTCGCCGTTAACGTCCACGAAATCGCCCGGAGGGTAAGTTTTACCGGTGTATTGCGCCATAAACGCGGAGTAATCGCCGTCAGGCACAAAGCAAACGTCCTGACTGTCCTTTTTTCTCGCGTTGATGAAACCGTTAGCGGCGGCAATCTCCCGGACTTCGCTTTTTCGCAACGTACCAAGCGGGAATTGAACTCTCGGCAGAAATTCTCGGCGAATCATATACAATACGTAGCTTTGGTCTTTGGTTTCGTCAAGCCCTTTTTGCAGATAAAAATTTCCGCCGATTTGAGAAACCGCAGCGTAATGCCCCGTAGCCAGCGTATTGAACTTCATCGCGTCGGCTTCGGTGAACAGGCGTTCAAATTTCATCGTGCGATTGCACTCGATACAAGGGTTAGGCGTAATCCCGCTCTCGTAGGAGCGCACGAAATGCTCTACGACATATTTATTGAACGCTTCCTTATAGTTAAGCGAATAGTGCGGTATTCCAAGCCTTTGGCATACCGCTTTAGCGTCCGTCACATCGTCAATTGAGCAACAGCCGCCGTCGCCGTCGAATAGCTTCAGAGTAATTCCGACTCGCTCCCGCGCGTTGACAAGCAACGCCGCGACGGAACTGTCCACTCCGCCGCTCATAGCAATAATTGCAGAACTATTAATATTATCCGTCTTTCAAAATACCCCTTGTAAACTTAAATGATGGTGTTAAAATTTAAGAAGATTAGGAAACTCCGCCGCGCCATCTCCTGATTTGAAGTGTACCACACGTCACGAAGATTGTCAATAGCATTTTGTCAGACGACACGGTCATTTGGGAGCACGGTAAAACAATCTTTTGTTTTGTAATGTCAAGGGTATTTCGGAGATTTCGTCAATTTTGGCGATTTGTACAAAATGACGTTTGACTTTTTGCCTCGGTTATAGTATAATATACGTTGGATTTGTATGTATGTAAGCAGATAACGAGGAGAACATCAAATGATTGGACTAAGGCGCGGCGTAGTTGAACTCGCCGACCACGACCCGGAATGGGAGAATATCGCCGACGAAACTATTCAGCGGCTTTGGAGCGTATTCGGTTCGGTAGCGAAGGACATTCAGCACGTCGGCAGTACGGCAATTCTCGATATTAAGGCGAAGCCGATTATTGACATCGCCGTTGCGGTGGAGGATTTTGGTGCGGTTGAAGCTCTAACTCCTACATTGGAGTCGGCGGGTTTTGTGTACCGCAAAAAAGAGTTTGAGGATACTCAACTTTTGTATGCCCGCGGCGATTATTCCAAACCGGACGGCATTGTGACGCGCTTTATTCACGTTGTCAAAACCGATAGCCGCGAGTGGAGCAATTATCTGAATTTCCGCGATTATATGAACGCTCACCCCGAAGATGCTCGCACATACGAAGCTTTGAAAATGCGGTTGGCTACGGAAAATCCGATTGACAGCGGACGAGAGAAATATCTCGCCGGAAAGCACGATTTTATCGTTGAAATGCTCCGAATAGCGAGGATATGGAACGACTTCG
>JAISKY010000270.1 GCA_031260745.1 Oscillospiraceae bacterium | reverse complement strand
TCTTTCATTATAACGGCTTAGGCAACTAAATTGGAATAGGGTCACGGCTGGCTGCCGCGCCCTACTCCGCAAATATATTGTAACAGGGGGTATCCTCGGAAGTTTTATTTATATAGCCGCCTGAATTTACCGGGCGTTACTCCGGCGGTTCGCTGAAATATGTCGTTGAAGTGCTTAATATCGCGGTAGCCGACAGCCTCTGCGACCAATGGCGCAGTCAAGTCCGTTGTGCGAAGCAGTTCCTTTGCGGCGTTGATTCTGATTGACGTGACATATTCGATAATTGTTTGCCCCGTCTGCTTTTTGAATAAATCCGACAAGTATGTCGTGTTCAGCCCGACTTCGTTTGCTACGACTTGAATCGTAGTTTTCTCGCGGTAATGTTCATCGATATACTTCTTAGCGTTGCGAACCGGGCGCGCGCCCTCCGCCGCAAGCATATTCTGGTATTTACCCGATATTGCCGTCAAGCTCCCGGTAAGCAACTGCTCTAATTCCGGAACCGTGTTCATATTATCGATTAACTCGCTCAAAACGTCAAAATCAAGCGCAAGCTCCGCTTCGCAATAGGCGGTTGCTAATTTGGCGCGTTCCGTGAGTTCGCGCGCCGCGAGATAAAACTCCGTAGGATTCAACAAAGATATTCGGCGTAACCGCGTAAAAACGTCAACGACAACCACCTCAACGGCATTCGGTCGAATACTGTCCATAGCGTTCGCGAGAGCAGGACGATACCAATCGGAAAGTTCCGCCGCAAACTGCCGCGAGTTTGAGCTAAATCTCTCTGGGTGTAAACGGTACATTTTCCCCGCCCCGTATATGATACGTTCGTCAACAGAGGAACGCAACGCCGTCAGCGTATTGCCTATTTCACCCAGTCGGTCAACACTTGCCACCGCGCCTGTTAGCGTGACGTTTTCGTCAAGTGGCTCCGATAAACACGAGAGAATTTCGTTTCCTCCGCTATTCGCCGATATAGCGGTCGCTCTGTCCGCGCAAAGCACAGCGTAGAACACACCTCCGTCTCGATATACAAAAGCGTCGCCGCCAAATGTAAGTAATTCGGCAGTGAGCAGTTGCTCCAAAGTGTTCGCAATTTCCTCGTCGAATAAACCGGGTTCGGCGCAGTCAGCTTTAATAATAAAACACGCAAAATTATCGCCCGCAATGTGAATGTCGTAGCGTTCGCGAACAATATCCGGCGTAAGCGTCGTCGGAATCAGCTTCGCAGCGTTCCCGCTGATATAATCCCACAGGAACGCTCTACGAAGCAACGCAACTATTTTAGGCATAGACGGTTCCGGCATATTTCCTCCGCTCCGTAGTAGACGTACTCTTTCAAAAGCGCGCAATCACGCTGTTTACACATCGTTAAATATGCTGTCATCCATAATTTTCAAATTTACCGAAATCTCTGGTCTGAACCCCATCTTCGCTATAACATCCGTTTCAACGTCAATCCCCGGAGCAATCTCAATGAGTTCAAGACCGCTGTGTATAAGCCGAAATACCGCGCGTTCGGTAATGTACAGGACTTCTTGTCCGTGTTCCAAAGCGAAATCACCGCTGAAAGTAATATGCTGTACTTGCTTTACAAATTTTGAAGTTTCAATACCGTTGCGTTTGTTTATGTCCACAAGACTTCCCATAAAGCAAACTTTTTTTGTGCTCTGGCTAATATTGATGTAACCACCTGCGCCGATAGCGCGTCCCGCGAAATAGCTTACGTTCGTGTTACCGCGTTCATCGACCTCCGCGAAACCAAGAAAACACATATTGATATACCCGCCGTCATAAATGTCGAGCATATCTAGCTGATATAAGTACGAGTCGGCGTTAGCGACGCCCGGAAAGCTCAAACCCTCTTGTACTATGCCGCCGATTGAGCCGGCTTCGACCGTAGCGCAGAACGAAATGCCTTCTTCTACGGCGACGCTTCCGATTCCTCCGGGGATTCCGCTTCCGAGATTAACAATTGTATCGACGCGCCCGCTTGCTCCGGAGTTTTTCAATTCCAATGCGCCGCGCCGAGCAAGTTGTTTGCGAACCCCGGGTTTTAGCGCTTTTACAGTTTCTCCCGCGAGCTTAATGTCGCCGGAAAGTTCCGGACGAAAATCCCCGGCGTAGCTTTGACGGTGGTTATATGGGTTTTGAGTTACAACTATGTAATCAACAAGACTAGAATGTACGCGAACTTGCTTGGCGTGGAGCGCGCCTCGCTTAACGATTTGCTCGACTTGCGCGATTACGATACCGCCCTTATTATGCGCCGCAACCGCCATATCAAGTTCGGGACCGAGTACGGCTTCCTTAGCCATAGAGAGATTGCCATCCTCGTCGGCGTATGTTGCCCTAATAAACGCAACATTCGCCTTTTTGAAAGTTTTGTAGAGCAAGTATTCATCGCCGTCAATGTTTATCAGCTCAACTATAGGCTGCGCGGTTTTAGCGCGCTCGTTAAAAGCGCAGCCGTCAAGTCTGGGATCCGCAAAAGTTTTCATACCGATTTTCGTCAACACTCCGGGACGTCCCGATGCGGCGGCGCGGAACAGGTTCATCATTACCCCAAGCGGCGGGAGCCAGCACGCGATTTTGTTTTCGCCGACCATATACGCTATCGCTCTCGCGTCCGTGAGATTTCCCGCAATGAACGTATCTATCAGTCCGTCCGCCTTTAGTCGGTTAAGACCTATATTAAAACCTTTTCCCGGTTCCGTGGACTCTGTTTTATCTCCGGGCGTAATCCCGCAAAGGACTGTGAGCCCTTTCGGGTGAGTTTCCTCATCGTAACGCGCCGCTAATCCCTCCAAAAGTTCATCGGGACCGGCGTATGACCCAAAGCCCCCCACAAGAAGAGCGTCGCCGTCTTTTACTTTTGACACAGCTTCGCTAAGGCTTACTACTTTAGCCATTACTTGTATACTTCCTCTCCGTCATAGTCGGGGTTCATTACAACTGAAAAGTGGAAAATTGGCTTGCTAACGAGCATAATACGCATCGGGTTGTGTATAACGCCTCCGGGCAGGAAAATAAGAGTTGATTTAGTCAGCCTGTGAGCTTCTCCGTCAATTGAGAATATAATTTCGCCGTTTAGATTATACATATCGTTCGGGTCAGAACCATAGAAACCTATTAATTCGCTGTACGGGTGAGAATGTTCCGTAAAAATCGGGTCGCGCTCCGGTACGGCGCAGTACCACGCGGTGTTCATCTGAAACGCTCCGGGAACTACGTTCGAGTCCATCCATAGTATACGTTTCGCAAATTTCTT
>JAISKY010000267.1 GCA_031260745.1 Oscillospiraceae bacterium | reverse complement strand
TTGGTTTTTCTCCGCTCCCAGCATTGCGTTAGCGGCTTATATAATACCTAGTTTTCCGCTTTCATAGGTCAAACCGCCCTGAATGTAGACGCGGTACGGCTCACGCATCGGAGCGTCCGCGCTTAACTCAATTGACGCGCCCTGAGTAAACGCTCCCGCCGCCATAATCACGTCGCAGTCGTAACCCGGCATCGCCCACGGTTCCGGAGCCGCGAAGCTGTCCACCGGCGACCCTCGCTGAATACCTCCGCAAAATCGGGTGACAAGCTCCGCCGAGCCAAGCTCTATCGTTTGTATGATGTCGTAACGAGGTTCGTCACAGTCGGGCGAAGTCTTGTACCCCATAAGCTGAAACAGCGCGGACGCGAATACTGCCGTTTTCAACGCCTGAGCCGTAACGTGCGGCGCGCTGAACAGCCCCTGAAACAGCGGTTTATTTTGCCCAAGCGTCGCGCCGCACTCGCCGCCGATTCCGGGTACGCTAAGCCGCTCCGCGGCGCGGTTTACAAGCTCCGAGCGTCCAACGACATATCCTCCGCACGGAGCAAGCCCTCCGCCGGGGTTTTTTATCAGCGAACCCGCGCACAAATCCGCGCCGACCGCCGTCGGTTCAAACTCCTCCGTGAACTCACCGTAGCAGTTATCCACAATAATAACCGCGTTAGGGTTGACTTCGCGTATCCCGCGTATCATTTCGCCGATTTCGCCGACGCTAAGCGCCTTGCGCTCCGTATAGCCGCGTGAACGCTGAATATACGCGACTTTCGCATCGGGTACGCGTTCACGACCCTCCGCGTACTTAATGCCATAAAACGCGAGTGAACCCCAGTCCGAGCCGGACTTGCCTATAACTCCCAGTAACGTATCATAAGGCTTTCCCGTCACGCTTACCATCAACTCGCCGGGAGCAAGCGCGGCGAACAACGCGCACGCTATAGCGTGAGTACCGTTTACGAACTGCACTCTGACAAGCGCGGACTCCGCGCCGAACACGTCCGCGAACACTTTTTCAAGCGTTTCGCGACCTAAATCGTCGTAACCGTAGCCGGAACTTCCCGCGAACATTGCGTCGCTGACGCGGTGAGCGCGGAACGCGCTTAAAACCTTAGCGGTGTTACGCTCCGCAATTCGGTCTATCTCCGTGAAGCGGCGGCTCGCAAGCCGCTCCGCTTCAGCGGACAAATCTCTAAGTTTCATTTTCAATTACATCAAAATACGGGAGCCACAAGGGATTCCCGTATTTTACCCTTTTATTATCTGTCAGCCGGACACCGGTCTGTAGTCGTTCAGCGCGAACCGCAAATATTCGCCTGTATGACTGGACTTGTCTTTCGCTACCTTTTCCGGAGTGCCGACGCAGACGATATTACCGCCCCTGTCGCCGCCCTCCGGTCCGAGGTCAATTACCCAGTCCGCGCTTTTTATCATATCGAGGTTATGCTCGATGATGATGACTGTATTACCCGCGTCCACAAGGCGATTAAGCACGTCCAGGAGCTTTTTTACGTCGGCGGAGTGCAAACCGGTCGTAGGCTCGTCCAGCACGTACATCGTGCGTCCCGTAGCCTTACGCGCAAGCTCCGACGCGAGTTTGACCCGTTGAGCCTCGCCGCCCGACAGCGTAGTTGACGATTGACCAAGTTTCACGTAGTCAAGTCCCACGTCCCATAACGCCTGTAACTTAGGTTTAAGTTTCGGCTGATTCTCGAAAAATGTAAGAGCTTCGTCAACCGTCATTTCAAGCACTTCGTAAATGTTCTTGCCCTTATAGCGAACTTCTAAAGTTTCGCGGTTGTAGCGTTTACCCTTGCAAACCTCGCAAGGCACGTAGATGTCCGGGAGGAAGTGCATTTCAATCTTTTTTAGTCCGTCGCCGGAGCAAGCCTCGCAGCGGCCGCCCTTGACGTTAAAGCTGAATCTGCCAGAACTGTAACCGCGCTCCCGCGCGTCTATGGTCTGCGAGAACATCTCGCGTATATCGTCAAACGCTTTTGTATACGTCGCGGGGTTGGAACGCGGAGTACGCCCAATCGGACTTTGGTCTATCTCGATGATTTTGTCAAGGTTTTCCACGCCTTTAATTGCCTTATGCAGACCGGGACGAGTTTTAGCGCGGTTCAACTTTGCCGCCAAAGCCTTATACAAAATCGTATTAACTAAGCTCGATTTCCCGCTGCCCGATACGCCTGTTACCGCAGTCATCGCTCCAAGCGGAAATCTTACGTCTATCTCGGTCAGATTATTTTCGTTCGCGCCGATAATTTCAAGGAACGCGCCGCTGCCTTTACGGCGTTTCGCAGGGATTTGGATTTTCTCCTTACCGCTCAAAAATCTGCCCGTTACGCTTTCGTCACATTCCAGAATCTCGTCGGGAGTTCCGCTGAATACGATTTCGCCGCCTTTCACTCCCGCGCCCGGTCCGACGTCCACAATCCAGTCGGCTTCAAGCATAGTTTCCTCGTCGTGTTCGACGACAATTACCGAATTGCCCAAATCGCGCAAACGCTTCAAAGTCGCGAGCAGCTTACGGTTGTCGCGCTGATGCAGTCCGATACTTGGCTCGTCGAGTATATACAGCACTCCGGTCAGCGACGAGCCGACCTGAGTCGCGAGCCTAATCCGCTGACTTTCGCCGCCGGACAAAGTTCCGGCGTTGCGTGACAGCGTAAGGTACTCCAACCCTACCGAGCGTAAAAATCCCAGACGGTCTTTTATCTCTTTCAGAATACGTTCCGCAATCATCGCGTCCGCGCCGTGAAGTTCAAGATTTTCCGTAAACTCCAAAGCGTCCACGACCGACTTCGCGCAATAGTCCGCGATTCCCTCGCCGCCTACCGTAACTCCAAGCACCTCCGGCTTTAACCGCTTGCCGCCGCAGTCGGGACAAGGGTACTCCGACATAAATTGCTCTAGCTCCCACCGAATAAACGAGCTTTGAGTTTCCTTATATCTTCTTTGTATATTGGTAATAACGCCCTCAAACGGTTGTTTGTAGACGCTTTTACCGTTTCCGCGCTCGTAGCGCAGTTCAAGTTCTTCGCCCTTAGTACCGTACAGCAACGCGCTCACCGCTTCGTCGGTGAAATCTTTCAGCGGAGTAAACGCGGTAAACCCGTAGCGTTTACCTAACGCGTCAAAGTACATTTTCGCGATACCGTCTTTAGCGTTCGACCAGTTACCGGCTTTAACCGCGCCCTCGGACAACGATTTGTCATAGTCCGGCACGATTAAGTCCGGGTCGATTTTTAGCTGAACTCCCAACCCGGAGCATTTCGGACACGCGCCGTAGGGATTGTTGAACGAAAACAGTCTTGGCGTAAGTTCCTCCATACTGACGCCGCAATCCTCGCACGCGTAGTTTTGCGAGAACAGCATATCTTCGTCAGTGTCCGGAAGATTCGCGATAATCAGCCCGTCCGCAAGCGCGGCGGCGGCTTCAGCGCTGTCCGCGAAGCGTCCGGTAGATTCAGGTTCCACCGCAAGCCTGTCCACGATTATCTCTATGCTGTGTTTTTTATTTTTCTCAAGTTTGATGTCCTCGCTCAAATCGTATATCTGTTTATCCACGCGAACGCGGGCGTAACCGCTTTTACGCGCGTCCTCAAACACTTTCTGATACTCGCCCTTGCGGGCGCGAACTACCGGAGCTAAAATCTGAACTCTAGTTCCCTCCGGTAAACTCGTGAGCTTATCCACAATTTGGTCGATTGTCTGCTGTTGTATCTCCCGACCGCATTTAGGGCAGTGCGGAATCCCGATTCGCGCCCATAGCAGACGCAGATAGTCGTATATCTCCGTAACCGTTCCCACAGTAGACCGCGGGTTATGGCTCGTTGTTTTCTGATTAATCGCAATCGCGGGAGAAAGCCCCTCAATGCTTTCGACTTCGGGTTTCTCCATCTGACCCAAAAATTGCCGAGCGTAGCTCGACAGCGATTCGATATAGCGCCGCTGACCCTCCGCGTACAGCGTATCGAACGCGAGCGACGACTTACCGCTGCCCGACAGTCCGGTAAACACTACTAAACTATCGCGCGGTATTGTTAAATCTATGTTCCGCAGGTTGTGAGTTTTCGCGCCTTTAATTACTATGCTTGACTGCATTATGTCGCTCCTGATTTCCAATATTATTTGATTATTTGATAATTTTACAGTAGGGACGAATAAATATTCGCCCCTACGCGGTTTACTTGTCGCGGCTTGCCGCCTGATTATTCGCGGTCCTCACCGTCTTTTCTATCTGTTTTCTTACGTACTACCGCGCGTTCAAGTCGATGTTCGCTTACCGCCGTAACCTCAACGGTCAGTCCGGCGGTTTCAAGTACGGGAGTTTCACCGTCGCCCGGCACCGAGCCAAGTAAACTGAACACCCAACCTCCGAACGTATCATAATCTTCCGCCGGAAGTTCCGTACCCAACGCCAGCACTACGTCGTCAATTGAAGCGGAACCCTGAATCTCCCACTCGCTTTCTCCGAGCTGCATAATGTCCGGACCGTCCGGCACGGTTGAACTGTCGTCGTCTAAATCGCCTACCAACTGCTCTAACAAGTCGTTAATCGTGATAATACCGCTCATTCCGCCGTACTCGTCAAGTACAATCGCGAAGTGATTGCGGTTATTTTTCATATTCCTGAACAGCACGTCAGCCTTAACGCCCTCCGGTACGAACTGAGCCGGACGCATTACATTCTCCATTATAGACTCCGGAACGCGTTCATTTTCCGCAAGCCGATAATAATCTTTCGCCGACAGTACGCCTTTTACGTCGTCCGCGTCGTCTACCACAATCGGGTAATAGCTGTGGCGGGTTTCAAATATCGCCGTCGCCCATTGCTCCGCGGTTTCGTCCGCCCACAGCAATTCGGCGTTAGTGCGGTGAGTCATAACTTCCTCAGCCGTCAGGTCATTGAACGCGAATACGTTGTTGATTATCTCCTTTTCCGTTTCCGCGATTGCTCCCTTTTCACTGCCCTCGTCAACCATCATACGGATTTCTTCTTCCGTAACGGCGTTAGAGGATTCGTTCGGGTCAATGTTAAGTAACCTTAGCAACGCGTCATTCGATTTCGTAAGTAACCACACAACCGGAGCGAACACCTTCGACAGGAACACAATCACGCCGGACAACGCAAGCGCAACCGGCTCCGCCTTTTGCTGAGCCACACGCTTAGGCACAAGCTCACCAAGTACAAGCGTAAAGTAGCTTAAAATTAAAGTAATAAGTATCAGACTTATCGCGTTCAGCGTAGAATACGGTAACGGTATCTTTACACTTTCCGCCCAGTCCGCTAATCTGCTCGCGAAGTTATCCGCCGCGAACGCGCTCCCTAAGAAACCCGCAAGCGTTATCGCGACCTGAATCGTCGCGAAAAACTTCGACGGCGTTCTGATGATAGACATCAGACGCTTTGCTCTCTTGTTACCGGCCGCAGCCATTCGCTCCAGCTTCATATCGTTGATTGTAATAACCGCGATTTCGGCGCACGCAAACACGGCGTTAACCGCAATCAACAAAATTTGTAAAAGTATTTGCCATAATATTGGGTCCGGTTCTGGCATACAATCCTCCCGCCTCAAAAATAGGTATATTACTAATATACCATAAAATAAGCTCTTTGTAAAGAGTTTACTTCCGTTTTTTTACGCGATTATCGACCTGGTTCTGCGCGGAATAATTGATTCCGCGAACTCCGCGAACGCCGAGGTAATAATACGCTGACCGTTAGTGTTTGGGTGAGTTCCGTCCTCGCACAAGTAACTGTCGATTCTGCGGTGCCGTAAAAACGCTCCGCGCAAATCCACGAGCGGCGTACCCGCCGAACGGGCGATACGCTCCACGGTTCTGGAGTAACTTTCCTGAAAACGGTAAATCGTCGTAATACTTCCGCCCAGCCATTTCGTTACGTTTTCCTTGTTCAGACTTTTGCAGAACCAATCGAAAAACTGCTGAGGGTCTAGCGGCGGCAACGTCGTCAGAATCGGAGTAATCCCAAACGATTTCAGCCGCTCTATCAGTTTATTATACGTGTCCTCAAACAACCCAAGCGGAGTGTGAGGTTCAAACTCCCCGTCCGGATTCTCGGCAATCTGCTCCCAGTTAAAGTCGCAGTCATTGCCGCCGAAGTCCATAACAATCGCGGAGCAATCCGGTTCGCCCTCAAGGTAACGCTCTATCATAGACGCGCCCTTTGTAATCGTACAACCCATCTTCGAGCGGTTATTAATCTCCAGCCCAAATCTGTCATTGAGCATTTCAATGTCGATATTGTTGTCAACACAATACCGCTTTTTTTGGTTTAACTGAATCCCTTTCAGAATGGAATCCCCGAAAACCTCAATCTTACGGATTATCTCCACAGGCGTTCCCCTTTCCTGATAAGCATAATGTAGAGTTATTATATCACACTACTACCATTATGTCAACAAATATTATACGACGCCATCCGTCAAATAATTCCGCTTATACTTTGTTTATTCGTTATATTTCCATAAAACTTTATATTCAGCGAGGTAAAACTATGCCATATAACCCGGATTCAGCGATAAGCTACGCTCACAAGTGGGCGTTTCTGCGTAATCCCCGCTACGCCAATTTCGACCCTATGGGCGGCGACTGCACTAACTTCATCTCTCAGTGCGTTTTCGCCGGAGGATTTCCGATGAACTACTCCGCGTCAAACGGGTGGTTTTTTAACTCGTTAAGCTCGCGCTCCCCCTCGTGGAGCGGAGTAGAGTTCCTGCGTAACTTCATTGTCGGCAATCGCGGAACCGGACCAAAAGGTTCCGACGGCGCGGTAACTCAAGCCCGGCTCGGCGACATTATCCAACTTAGCTTTGACGGCGTTACGTTCGGACATTCTTTGTTGGTAGTCGGTTTCAACGGTTCCGACCCGTTGATTACTACGCATACATACGACAGCGACAACCGTCCGCTGTCAAGCTATATGTATTCCAAAGCCAGAGCGATTCTTATTAACAATTGACGACGCGCAAATTCAGGGTATTGCGATAAATGCCGCATTATACCGTTGTAGGGAAGGTCATTTTGACCGTCCCTACAATAAATTTCAGACATATTAACACCCTAATATT
>JAISKY010000250.1 GCA_031260745.1 Oscillospiraceae bacterium | reverse complement strand
AAGCTCCGTAAGGGTTTTCCCAATCGCGGGAGCTTCGTCGGACTGCGGAGCGGTAAGTTCCGCGTAATCCTCCGCGAACTTAGGCGGAGGCGGGTCGCCGGTATAGAAACACGGAATTTCCGCGCCGTTAATCGTCAATTTGCCGTCGCTACCCACAAGCTGACTCAGACGGTCAATGAAGTGCTGTCCGAACACGAGCGTACTCGCGTCAGAAAGCTCAAGACAATACGCGATTTCGTCAGACGCATAGCGGAAGTTAAGCGGTACGGCGATACAGCCCGCTTTAAGTATCCCGAAATATATCGGCAGCCACTCAATGCAGTTCATCAGCAGAATCGCAATCTTATCCCCTTTTTTGTATCCGCGTGAAATAAGAAAGTTTGCGAACTTGTTCGCTTTAATGTCGAACTCTTTCCAAGTTATTTCCTTGCGGTACGCTCTGTGAAACTGGTCGGGTTCGACAAGTCCGTACTCGCGCCAGTTAGGGTGGTCGATGTCGCGCTGCTCGGGGTTAAGCTCGACAAGAGCGATGTCGCCGGGAAATTCTCTGGCGTTACGCTCCAAAAACTGAGTAATAATCATCGCGCGCTCCTTTATCTCTTTAACTTAATAAATTTATTTTATAATATATCACATCTCCCGCAGTTTGTCAACCCTTTTTTGATGGCAAAACGCGGGAGATGTGAATAGTTTTATTTTGCGGCGTCAACCGCCAAGCATATCTTCCCATTCATCGCGCGTAATCAGCAGTTTACGGGGCTTAGCGCCGTCAAACGGACCGACTACGCCGTTGGCTTCCATATCGTCCATTATCCTCGCGGCGCGTCCGTAGCCGAGCTTCAACCGCCGTTGGAGCATACTCACGGACGCTTGTCCGGTTTCAAGTAAAACCTCTACGGCGGCGTTGTACATCTCGTCTAAAGAACCGCCGGAGCTGTCTTTTAAGCCGTCGCCGTCCGACGCGTTCAAATCGCCCAGCGATGACGGCGCGGAGCTCACGCTATCCGCTTTGCCCTTGCTTCTGGACATTCTATCGTCGATTTCGCTCATTACATCCTCGTCGTATTGCGCGCCGCCGCCGCGAACTTTTACGTACTCGATAACGTCCTCGCGTTCCGCATCGGTCACAAACGTACCCTGAACGCGCATAGGCTTACCCATACCCAACGGAGCGAACAGCATATCGCCCTTGCCGACCAGTTTTTCCGCGCCCATAGTGTCAAGGATTATGCGGCTGTTAAGCGCGCTGTCAACCGCGAACGCGATTCGGCTTGGTATGTTCGCCTTCATCAGACCCGTAATAACGTCCGCTGACGGACGCTGTGTAGCGATTATCAGGTGAATCCCGGAGGCTCGTCCCATTTGAGCAATTCGGCAAATGCTTTCCTCTACGTCTTTCGCCGCGACGAGCATTAAGTCGGCAAGCTCGTCAATCAGCACGACTATCTGCCACATTTGCTGACCGCCCTCGGTCTTAGCCATAATCGCGTTATATGCCGCAAGGTTCTGAGCGCCTACCTCCGAAAACGACTTGTAACGCTTCATCATCTCGTACATTCCCCATTGCAACGCGCCCGCCGCCTGCTTCGGGTCAGTAACAACCGGCATCAGCAAATGCGGAATCCCGTTGTATATGCCAAGCTCAACCATTTTCGGGTCAATCATTATCAGCTTAACGTCGCTCGGCGCGGATTTATACAGCAAACTCAATATCAGCGAGTTCATACAAACGCTTTTACCGGACCCGGTCGTTCCCGCAATCAGCAAGTGCGGGAATCTCGCGATGTCGCCGACTATCGCGTTACCGCTGATGTCCTTGCCGATTGCGAATGTCAACTTACTGCCGCCGCGCTGAAACTCGGAGCTTTCGATTATCTCGCGCAAATACACCGTAGTTACCAGTTTGTTCGGAACCTCGACGCCCACCGTTGAAATCTTATCGGGTATCGGTGCGACGCGAACTCCGGTCGCGCCAAGCGACAGCGCGATATCGTCCGCAAGGTTAGTCAGTTTGTTCAGCTTGACGCCTTGCTCAAGCTCAATTTCATAACGCGTAACGCTCGGTCCGCGAGTAACATTGACAATCTCCGCGTCAATTCTGAAGCTCCGCAAAGCCTCGTCAAGCCGCTTTGTGTTAATCGCCATCTCGTCGCGCCCGTCGCTGATTGTTCCGCTCGGCGGGGTCAGCAAACTCAACGGCGGGAATATATAATCCGAGTCGTCAAGATTCTCCTGTCTGTTCGCGATTGCCTCCGCAACCTCAAATCCCGCGTCGGCTACTTCTTTTTCCGTCAGTTTCTTGCTTGCTTTTACAGTTTCGAGCGGCGGCAGATTATCCTGCACCGAGCTTAAACCGTCGTTGCTTACGGAGTCGGCGCGTCCCGCTTTAGACGGAGTATCGTCCATCGGAAACGGAATATCGTCGTCCTCGTTAAGTTTCCGGCTTGGAAGTCTGTCGTCGCTAAGCGGAATATCCACGACGCCGCGGCCTTTTGGCTTACCTAACGGCAAATTAACCGGGGGCTTAGCCGTTCGCGAGTTTATACCCGCCGCCGCGCTTTGCCTAAGCGGTTTCTCCGTAATAGCTACCTGTTCGTATTCCAGACGTTCTCTGGCTCGCCATTTCTCCGCAGCCGTACTTGGACGTAACGCTATCGCCGCGAATACGCACACCAACGCGAGTACCGCGAAAACTATGCCCGCTCCGATTTTTGAGAACAACACTCCGAATCCGATTGCCAGCACTCCGCTGACCGCTCCGCCCGCGGCGGACGGGTCCGCTACCGACTCATAGTACAACTCGCCGAACATTTTCGGAAATTCCGAGTATGTACCCTTGTTGGTAATCAAATGTATCAACGCGCCCGCAAGCACAGGCACCATAACGGCGCAGAACACTCGAAGCCTTACGGGGCGTCCTTTGTGAAACGCGAGAATTATCGTCGCGGCAAGCAAAGCGGGAACCGCGAGGTAATACCCCGCTCCGATTAGACCTCTTAACTGCTTGCCGACAAACGCGATAAATATCCCGTCAGTAGTAAAGTACCCAAGCAGCGAAAAGCACGCGAGCATCAAACACACCACCGCTCCGACCTCGCGGCGCTTTGGGGTTGATTTCGCTTTACTTGTTTTAGTTTTGCTGGTTGTCGTTTTTCTCGCCGCCATTCCAAACCTCCATTTACCGATTATGCCTACTTAATAATGCCAAGAACAATCGCGGCAATACCAATCGCGAGGCAATACATACCGAAATACTTAAACTTCGCCTTTTCCGCGACCCAGTCAATCAGCCGAATCGCGAGATACCCGCTGACCGCCGCCGCGACCACTCCCGCCGCGTAAGTCGGTAGTTTCGACGTTTCAATTCCGACCGCCACCGCGTCTTTTATCTCCAGTACGTTTGCGCCAAGTATCGCGGGTATCGACATCAAAAACGATAACCGCACCGCAAATTTCCGGTCAAGCCCTCTAAGCGTACCCGCAGTTATCGTGCTCCCGGACCTCGATAACCCCGGCAGAATCGCTATACCCTGGACAATTCCGACAATAAGCGCGTCGCTGAACTTAGTATGCTCCTCGTCCTTGCGAGCCTTACCCGGAGTATACGCGTCGCCCAATATCAGCATAACCCCGGTTACAATCCACATAATACCGATAAACAAAGTGCTGTGGTATAATACCTCGACGTAGTCTTTTAACAGAACCGCGCCTAATAACGGGATAGTCGCGATTATTACCAGCGGAACTATACGCCGTTTAGTCAAATGCCGCAGAATATCCGATATGTCTTTTCGATAGTAGATAATAACGCTTACAAGCGTTCCCAGGTGTAGCAATACGGTTAACAGCATATCGTCGCTCTCGCCGTTAATGCCAAATTCATTTTGCAAGAACGCTAAATGCCCGCTTGACGATACCGGTAAAAACTCCGTCAGCCCCTGAACAACGCCTTGTATAATCCCAAACAAAATATCCATAATTACCTCCGAGCCGCGTTCCTACGCTATAACCTTTGCGCGTATTTCTCCGTCGGAGAGTTTCACGCTTAGAGTATCACCCGCCGCGACATCTGACACGGAGCGCACCGCTTTACCGTCTTTCTCCGCAATCGCGTAGCCGCGTTTCAGAACTTTCAGCGGACTCATAGCGTCAAGCCCCGCCGCAAGCCGCGCGAAGCTCGTTCCGCGAGCGTTAACAAGCCCTTTCGCGGCATACCCAAGCCGATTCGTAAGATTATCCAACGCCATTCGCCTGTCGTCTATATACGCGGTGGGAGAGCTTAACGCCCTTGACCCCGCAAGCCTAAGTACGCGCTCACGCCGCTGTTCCGTAACGCGCCGCATTGCCGACGCAAGCCGGTTTCCGCTGTTCTCCAATCCCTTTTGTAGCTCAACCCTATCAGGAACCGCAATCTCCGCCGCGTTAGACGGAGTTGCCGCCCGAACGTCGGCGACAAAGTCCGCTATCGTAACGTCAGGCTCGTGTCCTACCGCGCTGATTACGGGTATACGCGACCTAGCAATCGCGTACGCGACACGCTCGTCGTTGAACGCCCATAACTCCTCCGCGGAGCCGCCGCCGCGACCGGTTATTATCAAATCGCCCGCGTTAATGTAGTTCGCGTAGTCTATCGCGTCCGCGATTTCGCCGGGCGCTTCCGCGCCTTGAACCCGAACCGGCAGTATTCTAACTTCGGCAAGCGGATAACGCTGACTGAGAATCCTAAGTATATCGCGAATCGCCGCTCCGGCGGAGGACGTTACTACCGCAATCCTTTGCGGAAACCTCGGCAGCGGCTTTTTCCGTTCGGGGTCGAAAAGTCCCTCGCGGTACAACTTAGCCTTTAGCTGTTCAAACGCGGCGTAAATATCTCCCGCTCCATCGGGAATTATCCGGGTCGCGTAGAGTTGGTAAACTCCGTCGCGCTCGTAAACTCCGACGCGCCCGTAAACCAGTACCTGCATACCGTTTTCCGGCTTGAGCTTCATATTTTGAGCCGCGTTACGGAACATCACGCATTTCAACGTACCCTCCGCGTCCTTAACGCTAAAGTAGTGATGCCCGGACGGATAAACCCTGTACCCCGTAAGCTCGCCCTTAACGCATACGGAGGTTAACCACGTCTGAGCGTCCAGCAGACCTTTAATCTCCCGGTTAAGCTCCGATACGGTAAATATTATTTCTACCGAATTGTTATTTATCATTAATTATTTTTTCACTTCCGAACGCGCGAACGAGCCCATTACGCCGTTAACGAACTTAACCGTGCGTTCTTCCTCGTAACCTTTCAGAATCTCAACCGCCGCGTCAATCGCGGACGCCATCGGAACGTCGGGCATATACATCGACTCAAACATCGCCGTCCTAAGCACCGCCGCCGCGATTTGAGAAATACGTCCGATTTTCCAGCCCTCCGAGTATTTCTCAATATAAGAGTCGAGTTCCGCCATATGTTCGTTTACTCCGTTAACCAGCGCGAGTATATACTCACGCTGGTTGTCGTCCGGCAGTTCCGCGTACAGCTTCGCCAAGCCGAACTCGTCTTTCAGCGTCGCAAAGTATTCCGGCTCAAACATTTGTTCGGCGGCGAAGTCCGGAGTTTCTCCGTTAGCCGCCGTCGAATAAATCAAATGCACCGCGACTTCTCTTGCCGCTCTGCGATTCATTGCGCCGTACTCACGTTGGGAGCTATCCCGTTGACTGTAATGTTAACCGCTTCTATCTCCAACCCGGTCATTGAGCTGACCGACTCCGCAATCTCTTTTTGAGCGAGCTTTGCCGAGTCAATCACCGACTGTCCGTACGTCACCTGAATATGCGCGTCTATCGTAACTTTCTCCCCGACAACTTTAACTTTAACGCCGCGAATATTTTTCTTTGTCGAGCCGACGGGTTTCGCGCCGTCAACCCGGCTCAAAGCCTCCTGAGCTATCGTAGCGATAACTTCTTCCGAAATCGACACTGTTCCGTCGTTACCCGCGCGGGTAACGTACTTAGTATCTGACATAAATTAGTACCTCCAAAGATTTAACTCTCTTTATTATCTCACATTTTAAGCTCCGCGTCAAGCACATTTTCCGCGCTTTAGCGCTTAAATCGGAAAAACTTTATGAAAACTCTTGACAAGTACATAGCTTTAGGGCTAAAATGATAGCAGACTTATCATTAGGAGCATCAATAATGAGCAACGACACCAAGCTGAAACTCCAACTTCTGCTGAAGCATATTCGCGACGCCGAAGCCCGTACGGACGTTCAGGCGCTTCTCAGGCGTACCGAAAATACTAATCTTCTTGAGATAATCAAGATGGAAATATTATTCTTCAGTCTTGCGGTTATTGACTCTAACCGCAACATAGCGTTCGGCGAGGAAATGTACTATAATGACATTACTAAGTTGTTCGGCGGCGAGGAATACATCAGTACAGGACGTATTCAGTCGCTAATTTCCTCGCAAGCCGATAAAATCATCAAATATCTGAACAGCGTTCCGGTCTGGATTCAGTGGTTCACCGAAATCGACAACAACACTATGGAGCGCAGTACGAAACCTCCGTACGTAATCCTCTCCAAACTTTTACTGGACGCGTACCGCAGTATTGGGTGGGGCTTAGTAGCCTCCGACGGCGTCAAGCAAGAAACGGAAGTCCGTACGCTTACGATTTTCCTCACCAAGATTGAGAATTACATACTTGATAACATCAAGCCGAAAGCTCCGTTCCGCGGCGAGTCGTTTGAGCTTCCCGCCGAAAGCGGCGTTTACGCCAGACCCGCTCCGGCGCGTCAATACGATGAACCCCAATCGGCGCAGGAAACGGAAGCGACGCTTGACGACCTTCGAGCGGAGCTAAACGCGCTAACAGGGCTTAACAGCGTCAAGGAGGACGTCAATTCTTTAGTGAACCTGCTGCAAATCCGCAAAATACGTCAGGAGCGCGGAATGGCGGTCCCGGATATGTCGCTGCACCTGGTCTTTTCAGGCAATCCCGGTACGGGCAAAACCACAGTCGCAAGGCTTCTGTCGCGAATCTATAACAAAATGGGCTTACTGTCAAACGGTCAGCTAATTGAGGTTGACCGCTCCGGACTTGTCGCTAACTACGTCGGACAAACCGCCGGAAAGGTTAACGAGGTAATCAAACGCGCTAAGGGCGGAGTATTATTCATTGACGAGGCGTACTCGCTGACGGTCGGCAGAAGCAGCGTAGACTACGGCTTTGAGGCGGTTGACACGCTACTAAAGGGAATGGAGGACAATCGCGGCGACCTGATTGTAATCGCGGCGGGCTATCCCGACCGAATGCGGGAGTTTTTGGAATCCAACCCCGGACTTGAATCGCGGTTCAACAAGTTTGTCAATTTCCCGGACTATACTCCGCAGGAACTCGCGGCTATATTCAATTCATTATGCGTAAAAAACGGACTGTTTATGCGAGCGCAAGCGATACGGGCGATGACGGAGTTTTTCGCCGCGAGATACCTGAACCGCGGCGATAACTACGCGAACGGCCGCGACGTCAGAAACTATTTCGAGATTGTGCTTCGCCGTCAGGCTGACCGCTTATCCGCAAGTCCGAACCCGACCGACGACGAGCTTTCGGAGCTTCTGTTTGAGGACATCAACGGTATAATGTTAGACAAAGGACTAACACCGTTTGAATAACGCGGAAATGCGGCGGAAACGTCTAACCGCGCTTCGCGTGACGAAAACGCTCTGATTTTGGAGTAAAACAGCAAATTTATGCGATTGAAGAATTTTTATGGTCGAATCTTTCGTTCATCTGATTGTCGTTATCATATTAAGGGTAAGAAAATAATTAATTTTTCTCAAAAAAAGTATTGACATAGACTAATACAATGCTTTATAATGAACGATATATAGAATGAATAGGAATATAAGCATATTGCGCTTAGTTTCTAATAAATTTTCTGCTGCGCAGTAAATTTGAAAAGTAAAACCGGTCAAGAATTGACTTTGAGGAGGAATAACAATGGCAAAATTAAAAAGAACTTTATCCGCTCTGCTGACCTTAGCGTTGGTATTAGGATTAGGATGGATTCCGGCGAATGCCGAAGCTGAAGGCGGCGGAGGCGGAGGCGAAGAAAGAGAAGCGCCATACTTCGTAATTCTGTCCGCGTATACTTCAATCGGCGGAGCGTACGCGCCACTATCGCCGGAGAGCAAATATGAAGTAAACCCTGAAACCGGTCTGATAGATATAACAACCACACCTCCTGTGCCGCCGACTATTACCGGCGCGGAGTTTGTGGACTGGATTGACAGTTCCGGGAATACCGTAGCGTTGGATTCCGAGTTTCCAAAAGAAGATGATACGAACTTGTTCGCTCGCTACAAAACCGGAACAGTTACATACAAGACGTTGCAGTACGCGGACAGCGAATCTGCGGCGGCGTACGACGTGTGGCAAATAATCACAAATCCCGAAGTAGCGGACCCGAATCATTATGAATATGAAAATCAAGAAAATCTTGTTATCTACGATAACAAGATACCCACGCCCGGAGAAGAACCCGGCGCTTTAACGGACAATACCGCGAGTAAAACCGCTATCGGCGGATTCGTCGGTTGGTATACCGCGGAAACCGGCGGCAAACTATACGACTTTGAGAAAACTGTTTCCTCGACCGATAACGGGTTTAGCGCCGGCGCTGATGTTGTTTTGTACGCGCGTTACAGCAGTGTGACGTTTTATGTAAAAAACACGGACGGCGATTACGTAATTTGGAAAGGTCCGATGCCGGTCGTTAACGGCAGAGCGGTTTCTCCGGGTACGCCTCTGCCCGTCAACGACGAACCGTTCAGCGGTTGGTATAAAGAGGAAGTCGGCGGCTCAAGTTACAACTTTAACGTAACTTTGGACGAAAACTTCGGAGGATATACGGAGAACGCGCACATTTACGCCCGGTATCGCGCCGGGTACAGGATTGAGTTCTTAGACGCGTTCGGTCATACTTTCAAATATAAGTATGTTCAGAAGAACGCTTCGGCTACGGAATTAGAAACAGTTAAGTTAACCAACGAAGAAATGAAAGGTTTCCCGCCGAAAAAAGAGGGGAGTCAGGAGCTTCGCTTCAAGTATTGGGCGTTAGGTTCGTCCTCAACTGAGTATGATTTCACTCAACCTATAACGAGTAATATAACGCTTACCCCGATACTTAGCGCGACGATAAAATACGTTACATTCTCGTCGCAAGGTTCGCAGGTGCCGTTCCAAGCGGTTGAAAGCGGACAAAAAGCGACCAAACCGACGCCTGACCCGAAACTAAGCGGCTATACTTTCGCCGGTTGGTATACAACAAAGGACGGAAATACTACATTTAATTTCAACGCGCCAATAGAAGCTGATACGACAGCGTACGCGCATTGGACTCCCGCGATTGTTCCGTACACGGTTATCGTATGGAAAGAAAAGCCGAACCTGACGACCGGGAGGGAAACCAACGCTTCCAAAAACATATCAAACGGCGTCATTGACGCGAATACCTCGATAGCGCCGGACCCCAAAAATTACGACGTAGTAGAAAAGATTACCAGTTTGTACGGCGCTCCGCTGACGGCGATGGCAGAATCGGCGATACCGTCGGTTTCAGGTAAATTCGAGTGGAATTCCGGCAGCGAATACCAATATTTTGAGAGCAGCGCAACAAGACTGGTCAAAGCAAGCTCGGACAAAATAAAGGGCGACGGCACTACGGTTATCAACATATACTACCGGCGCAAGATATATACGCTGAGTTTTAATTTGAATTACAGCACTTCTCCGTTTACTTCAATGACTATAGACGGAGTAGCTCACGCTAAAAACGAAGCCACCACAAACCGACATAAGCTGTACGCGAAACTGGACGAAAATATAGCGAGCCGCTGGCCGGTTCCTCCGGTTGCGACATTCCTTCCTGCCAACACTGATTTTTACGGTTGGCAGCCAGCTACGAGCGGTAGCGGAGTCACAGGTAATACGATATTTGTTTCAAAACGCATAACTCTTTCTACCGGAATGATGCACACAAACACTACTGATATTGTATACAACTCTTATCCGCCCGCCGGAGGCAGCGCTATAAGGTTGCATTACTTATCGGAATGCCTGCCGGGCGAAATTGTATCGGTATCTTTCGGTGGGGTGAACTATAAAGTACTGGACGGTACGAACGGAACTATTCCTAACGGAACAGACAACCTGGAACAGACCATAAAAAGTACCGGTAATATGAAACACAAAGAACTAACCGGTATGCGAGCGCTTGACTGGAAATCCAGCGACGCTGAAAGCGTAACCTACGATTCGTATATGAAAAGCGGCACGTCATATGTTAAAACTACATCTGCCGCCGCTGACCTGTATTTCTTCTACAAAAGAAACACCGGCAATAAATTGCAGTTCGATATGAACTTGCCTAATTCGAGCGGAACAGCTTCAAACGCGGGTATGCTACCGTTAGGTATTACCATCCCGGTCGGAGCTCTCGCGGGAGTGGTTACAAAAACAATCAACTACGACAACATAATGTTCGGTGAAAAGCTGAACGACTATGAGCCGCTTCTTGACCCGGAGTTTACCGGAACAACGGACGACGGTAAATCGTATAGATTCGGCGGTTGGTACACTGAATCAACGTGTATGGACGCGACGGCGTTCTACATTCCGGGAACTTCAACCAACGATTTCGAGACCCATACAATGCCGGACGGTTCGCTTACGCTCTTCGCGAAGTGGATTCCGGAATCGTACGTGCTTACGATTTCAGACGACGTCAACGGCGGCGGCGTATTGTATACCCGTGAGCGCGAATTACACGACACAATAGGTAAGATTACAAGCGGCGACGGCGATACGGATTACTCTCGCGACAGCGCGGGGGCTCCGGACCCGTCAACATATCAGAAAGGCGTAACCAAAGTTAACGTAGGTACGCTTGACGAACGTACATTCTTAGGCTGGTACTATCAGATTGGCGTGTACGACGACGACGAACTTGAGGACGGCGCGAAAGTTGAGGGCGGCATTACGCAGATATTCGCGAAATGGAGCGAATTGGCGGGTGACATAAGAGTTGTATACGAAACCGGAAACGAGTATATAAAATGGAACTGGTGGCCGGACAGATGGCCGTGGGATTGGATAGTGCCGACGGGTTCTGCCGTTACTCCGCCTCCGCCGCCGGAAGACCGACTGTATAAACTGGACGATACGATTTACCTGCAAACTCCGTCCGACGAGGTAGCTGACCTGTACCGAACCAACGACGGTCTTGATAAGTTCGCGGGGTGGGAACTCGGTCAGTATGTCGATGGTCTTTGGGTGCCGTACTACGCTACGTCAGCCTCGGAGCAGATACTGGATTACTCAGAATCCGCGACAGGCGAACCGATTTACAATTTGCACGAGATTCCGTCAAACGCGGCGATAAAAATCAGCGAGATAGAGCCTACGTGGATAACGGTAGTTGACGAAGATAACCAGCCGACATACAAGGTTCGTACGGAGGCTGACGAAACCGCCTTGGTGGAGCAAATTTATCCTGACGGCAGATACATCTTCTTCCGTCCGGTGTTCGAGGGCGACAATAAAATCGGCATAATCTATGACGCGAGCGGCGGCGGCGCTCCCGCCCCGAATTACGGAATATACGTAGACGCGGAAGAACATACTTTCGGAGGAGAAACCACAGGTCCGAAATACAATCCAAACGATAAAATAGACGTACCGGATATTGACGCGTATAATGACCTGTACGAACCAACTCCATCTATTCCGGAGTATGACCCCGATGAACCGGATTCGTTAGAGTTGATTTACTGGAAAGTGAAAGTTCCGGCGCGCTCCGGACCGGGTGTGTCCGCTACAGCGCTAAAATTCTATGCCGGAACTCAGGATACTTATCTGCGTCCGTTGGACGGCAAAGGATACGTTTGGAGCGCGGAAGCCGCGAACGTCTACTTCGAGGACGGAGCCGGTAATTCTAAGATATTGAATACGCTCGCGAACCTTGAGGGTCGCGAGCCGGAGGTAGGCGATGTTCAGTACGGCGTGCCAAGAGGCAATTACATCATTCTTGAACCAGTATGGGGTCACGTTGTGACGTTCGACGCGAACCGCGACCACGGTCCGGACGATGCGAAAGTCAATGGCTTGGAAACATACACACAAAAAGTCGCAATCGGTGAAACAGCTACAAAACCCAGTAACAGCGCTGTTACTCCGTCAACAGGCGGGTTTACAGGTAAGTGGTTTACCAAAAACGGCGACGGCGGTGACTGGGGCGACGAGTGGATTTTCACAAGCGCGGTAACCGAAAACCTGACGCTTTACGCTCAGTGGGGCGGCGAGGTTGATATGGCGGTGCGTCCCGCGAGTAAATACGTTTCGTTTGCAAAGGGTGACGACGGAAATACGGTAGGTACCGCGTCGGTTAAAGGAACATTTTACATTTATGTAAATCCTGATGACTCGATAGTATTTACATCCGCCGCTAATAGTAAGTCAGGCGCTTTGGCTAATTTCTTAACCAACGAAAGTGAAAAACCTAAACTTGAATTTTTCAATCGAGCCGGCGCGCCTATAACAACAATATCTATTGGCGATGGCGCTATTTCGATTAAAAATGTCGGTATTGAAACAACAGGCGATTATGAGGACTGGCGAAAATTCGAGTTGTCATTTACAGTAAGTACCGCTACGCTTCACGCGGAAATAGGCAATGACAGGATAGAAGCTCGGTTGTCAGTATCCGCTAGAGCCTCCACAGGCGGCACGATAAAGACGGAAACAGCTTCGTTGTACTTTGAGGAAAAAGGGTTGCGTCCGTTGAATTAAGCGAACTAACACAAATAATCAGCCGTGAGCGGTCTTGAAAGACCGCTCACGGTTTTGCTTTATTGGTTGTTTGGCGTCCGCTATAACTTCTCTAATTCCTTAACGTCTATTTTGCCCAGCTTCGTCGTCGGGAACGAGTCAAGGAACACAATTTCTTTCGGCAAAGCGTATTTCGCCACATTTTTCTCTAAATGTTCGCGCAGTTGAGCTTCAATCAGCTTGTCAGCGCGGATTCCGTTATTCAGCGTTATGAACGCTTTCGGAACCTGCATTTTGTACGGGTGCGGAACTCCGATAACGCAGCTTTGTTTGACAAGTTCGTGACTGTTCAAAGCAAGCTCAATCTGTAACGGAAATACGGAGTAACCGGAGGTCATAATCACCCGCTTAATACGTCCTAGGAAGTACACATAGCCCTCGTCGTCGATTTTCCCTATGTCGCCGGTGTGAAGCCACTCGTAACCGTCGTCGTGAATCTGAAGCGTCTGAGCGGTTTCCTCTGGGTTATTAAGGTAACTGAGCATAACCGTAGGACCGCGCACGCAAAGCTCCCCGCTGTCAAGCGTTTTGTAGCGAGTATCCGCGTACGGAAGCCCGACGCTGCCGGAACGCTCGCGCTCCGGTTCTCTGGGGGTAAGGCAGGTCGCGGTAACGCTTTCAGTCATACCGTAACCCTCGCGCAGACGTACGGGCGCTCCGCGCTCCGCGAGAAACGCGTCGAATTTTTGTTTTAGCTCCACGCTAAGCGTGTCCGCTCCGCAGAATACGCCTCTAAGGTGCGATAAATCCGCGCGGTTAAGGCTTTTCTCGTGAAGCAAAGCTTCAAACAGCGTCGGCACTCCGGAAAAATAGTTGATACGCTTAATCAGCTTCGCGCAGCTTTTCGAGGTGAATCTCGGAACTAAAACGATACAGCAACCTTCCGCGAGCGCGGTATGAACTCCGATTCCCAAGCCGTAGCCGTGGAATATCGGCATAATCGCGAGCATTTTACCGCCCGGCTCTAAGCAGTCCGCGGATGCGGACGCCTGTACCGCAAGCGAGTTAAAGTTGAAGTTGCTCAAAATAATGCCTTTAGGCGAACCCGTAGTTCCGCCGGAGTACATTATCGCCGCCGCGTCGGCGTCAATCGGCTCGGCGTCGGAGGTTACTTTTATACCGCGAAGTTTATTCAGGTTCGTAATTATCGGAATTTCCGTCTTGAACTTATCCCGAAACATCTTCATCGTGATAATAAGTTTCGGTTTGCTGTCGTTGATGTAATATTCAAGTTCGCCCTCGCTAGAGAGCGGGTGAACAAATACAACCGCCGCTCCGAGTAAGTTCGCGCCGTAAAACGCCAGCATCGCCAAAGGCACATTCGGCAGGCATAGCATAATCCGGTCGCCTTTAACGACTCCGGCGGCGGCTAACGCGGACGCGGAACTCCGTATTTGTTTCGCGAACCGTTTGTAGCTTGTATTGAAGCCTAAAAAACTATACGCGTGAAGTTTTGGATACCGCTCCGCGACATTGAGTATAAGCTCCGCCGCCGAACAATCCGGGTAATTAAGTGTGTAATTCATTTTAACCTAACCAAAAATTTATTTCGCGTCATACCAGTTTTCGGCGATATGCGCGTCAACCGTCAGAGGAACTTTAAGCTCCGCCGCGTTTTGCATTTCCTCTGACAGTATTTTAGCGGCTATTTCGGCTTCGTCAGCTGGAGCTTCCGCGATAAGCTCATCGTGAACCTGTAAAATCAGCCGCGT
This sequence comes from Oscillospiraceae bacterium, assembly GCA_031260745.1. Lineage (GTDB taxonomy): Bacteria > Bacillota > Clostridia > Oscillospirales > Oscillospiraceae > JAISJH01. The sequence continues at coordinate 5,948 of JAISKY010000250.1, read as the reverse complement.
TTTTAGTCCCTCGCGCTTTATACGCTCGTTGACCTTAACCCTCGCGAGCTTAATAATATCCGCCGCCGCGCCCTGAATCGGCATATTACGCGCGACGCGCTCGCCGAACGAGCGAGTGTTGTAATTCGACGATTTAAGCTCCGGCAGATAACGTCTGCGCCCGAAAATCGTCGAGACGTAGCCGTCCTCTTTGGCGCTGTCGATTACGCGCTCCATATACTCGCGAACTCCGCCGAAATGCGTCAGGTACGCGTCAATGTACTCTTTAGCTTCAGCGCGGCTGACCTTGATGTCCTGAGCCAACGAAAAATCAGATATTCCGTAGACGATTCCGAAGTTGACCGCTTTAGCCGCCGTTCGCTGTTGTTTCGTAACCTCCGCAAGCGGAACTCCGAATACCTGCGCCGCGGTCGCGGCGTGAATGTCCTCGGAGTTTTTGAACGCGTCAATCATCGCGGAGTCGCCGGATAAATGCGCGAGTATCCTTAACTCAATCTGCGAGTAGTCCGCATCCACCAGTTTCCAGCCGTCCTCCGCGACGAAAAACTTACGAAGCTCCGCGCCAAGCTCACCGCGTACGGGAATGTTTTGCAAGTTAGGTTCAAGGCTGGACAAACGCCCCGTAGCGGTTTGAGTTTGATTGAACGTCGTGTGAATCCGTCCGTTTTCGTCAATCAGCGGCAAAAGCCCCTCGACGTAGGTTGATTTAAGTTTCGCCGCCTTGCGGTACTCCAAAATCATTCCGATTAGCGAAAAGTCCGGATATTTCACGCTTAGTTTTTCAAGCGTTTCCGCGTCTGTCGAGTAACCGCCGCTTTTGACTTTTTTCGTATACGCCGGAGGTTCAAGCCCCATCTTTGTGAACAGCAGTTCGCCAAGCTGTCTGGGAGAATTGATATTGAAATCCGGTCCTGTGATTTCCAAAATCGCAAACGCGATATGATTTATGGAGCTGTCCAAAGTCGCTCCGAATCCTCTGAGCGCATCTACATTAACCTTGAATCCGGTCGCGGTCATAGCTTTGAGTATCGGTTCCAACGGCTTTTCAATTTCGGTGTACAGATACCACATTTCCTGCTCTTTCAGCAGACGCTCGGCTTCATCCGCGGAGTACGCGCGCTTCTCCACGGGGTCAAGCAAATAACACGCGATTTCGTCAGCCGGAGGACCGTCGAACGCCGCGGGTTCCTCAAAGTTTTCCGGCTCGTTCAGATTATAGGTTTTGATTAGGCTGTTAAACTCCAACTCCTTGAACAGGGTGTAAAGCTCGTCGTTGTTAATCTTAAAACCTTCGGTCGGAACAGTAAACTCAAGCGGAGCGTCAGACGCAATCGCCGCGAGTTTATACGACAATTCCGCCATCTCCCTGTCGGCTTCAAGTTTAGCGCGTACCGACGTTTTTACCGCGTCAAGGTTCGCGTAAACACTCTCCAGTGAGCCGTACGCGGTAATCAACTCCGAAGCGGTTTTCTCTCCGACGCCCTTGACGCCGGGAATATCGTCTGACTTGTCGCCCATAAGCGCTTTCAGGTCAATCAGACGTTTCGGCTCAAAGCCGTACTCCGAGGTAAACGCATCAGTATCGTACAGTACGCTTTCGCCGCGACCCTGAACTAACCTGACGGAAATTCCCGGACGCACAAGCTGTAAGCTGTCACGGTCGCCCGTGACAACGACGCACTCCGCGCCGTCGTCGGCGCATTTGGAGCTTATCGCTCCAAGCAAATCGTCCGCTTCCCAACCCGCAAGCTCAAAGCGCGGAATACCCATCGCGTCCAAGGCGCGTTTAAGGTACGGCAGTTGCTCCGCGAGTTCGTCCGGCATTCCCTTGCGCGACGCTTTATAGCCGTCGTACATCTCGTGCCGGAACGTCGGAGCTTTCAAATCAAACGTAACGCATACCGCATCCGGCTTGTCCTGCTTAATATAACGCCCTAAAATAGTAAAAAAACCGTAAACCGCGTGAGTGTGAAGCCCGGATTTATTCGTCAGCGGCTTAATGCCGTAGAACGCTCTGTTGATAATGCTGTTGCCGTCAATTGCCATTAGTAGCATCGCATAACCCTCCGTACTGTTATTGTAACATATTATAACCAATAACGCAAGAACAAAAAGCAAACCGCGGAGGCGAATAATTGTTCGCCTCTACGATTTAGGATTTTTGCTGTCTACGCGGTTGTGCCCGCGTCCAGCGCTCCAAGTTCAGCCCACGCGGGACGGAATCCGCTATTTACCGCGTTTCGAGCGGACGCGATATTTGCCCACGCGCAGCAGTAGAACGGAACTTTGCCGCGATTCAGAATCTCAACCGCAAGCCGCGAGGTTAACGCCGCCGCTATTCCGTTACGTCTGTACTCCGGCAAAACGTCAATTCCGATTTGCCACATCGTATCGCAGTCCGCGCTGCAACCCGCGAGTCCGACTAACTTGCCGCTGTCGTAAGCCGCCGCCGCAAGCATATCAAGGTGCGGACGTTTTTCACTCAACGCGCTAGACCACTGCGGTAAGTATAAGTCTGCGAAACCGTCAGGTTCGAGGATTTTCACCTCAAACCCACAAGGCAAAGCCGTCAACTTGTCAACGTCCGGCAACCAGTATTCCGACATATAACCGGGAAGTTTACCGTATTTCTCAAACTCGCGCGTTAGCTTATGGATACGCGGAGTTTCAAAACAATACTCAATTTTATCGCCGTTTATGTAATCAGTGATTAAGTCCACGATTCGACCGTCCACCGACGCGACAATGTTCTTGCCGTATGAAATCAGATTGCAGAAATACGGCAGTTTCAGATACTTACGGGCGTTTTCGTTAGGCTTAGAAATAACTACCATATTCCGGTCGGAGTCGAAATCCTCCGCGTTGCAGTTAGCGTCAATCGCGGACTGCTCTTTAGCAATCCGCAAAATGTCTTTGTTTGTCATAAAATTCCTCACAATGTGGTTAGACCGTTTATCTCGTTGTCGGTGAGATAGCGCCACTCGCCGGATTTGAGACCGCCAAGCCGCAGATTCCCTACGCCGACGCGAGTCAGACGCGCTACCTGAACGCCCAAAGCCTCGCACATATTACGGATTTCGCGGTTCTTACCCTCGCGAAGCGTCAGCGACAGCAACGCCGTACCGTCGGATTCGCCGCGCTCCAAAACGGATACCTCCGCGCCGGAGTACCTTACGCCCTTTACGGTCATAGGCTCGCTAAGGCTTTTCGCGATTTCGTCCGGATTGCCGCCGCGAATCCGAATACGGTAATGTTTAGGCACCTGAAAACTAGGGTGAGTAAGCCGTTTCGTAAATTCGCCGTCGTTTGACAATAACAGCAGTCCGTCCGAGTTCAAATCCAACCGCCCGACTGGGTAAACTCGCGCGTTGCACTCGCTTACGAGGTCAATTACGGTCTTACGTCCGCGGTCATCGCTGACGCTGGAGAGATAACCGCGCGGCTTATTAAGTACGATACAGACGCGCTTCTCTTTCTTCGCAAGCCGTTCGCCGTCCACCGTGATTACATTTTTAACGGGGTCAGCCTTGTCGCCGACCGCGGCGAGCGTTCCGTCAACGCGAACTCGTCCCGCCGCTATCATCTTTTCAGCTTCACGGCGGGAGCAAATTCCGTATTCGGACAGTATCTTTTGCAGTCGTTCCAAATTTTCTCCTTAGTTTAAGTAAATCGCGTAGTCTAGTATCACGTTACCGTCCGCGTCCGGGTCGGTGAAGCGCGGACAGTTGTCGCGCTCGAACGAAATCCAGCGCGGCGAAGTTTCTCGCCTAGACGCCGCGATACCCTCCGACGCGAACGCGGCTAAAAGTTCGCTGATTTTATCAGGAACAGTCAGCGCGTAGACTTCCTCGACTTTGCCCTTTATGTACGCGATTCCCGCGTCCATCGCGGGTAGGTCTGCAAAGTCGAAGCCGTCTGGTACGGGCGTATTCGCGGGGAAAAATTCTCCGAGGTAAAACTCAACGCCCTCCGGGGTTATCCCGGTCAGTACGCAATAGCTGTCGTCGTTGATTTCTGCGGTTGCCCCTGCTTTTTCGATTTCTCCGAACCAGTCGTTCGCCCACGCGTCGCCCCAGTTAGGGTACGCGTCGCTTCGCTTACCGATAAACCTCAACGGCGGGTGGCTTACGCGCTCACATTTAAGGATTGCGGCCGGCATATACGTTTCTCCTTATAAATACCGTTAACTGTTACTAAATCCCCAGTCGTACAGAGCGGTATGGTCTTTCCAGTCGTCGGCGTCTTTCAGCGTTACGCAAATCAAAGTCACGCCGTCGCGAACCGCCATAGTTACGAGCGTTCTGCCCGCTTTCGCGGTGTAGCCCGTCTTTACTCCGATTACTCCGGGAGTTTCCCACAGCAGTTTATTGTGGTTGCGGAAGAAAATCCCGCCGACTCTGGCCTCTTTGGTTGAAGCGACCAGCGCGAACTTTTGGTTGTTCATCGCGGCGGCGGTCAGCTTAGCCATATCGAGCGCGCTGGAGTAATGCCCGTTCGCGTCCAATCCGTGAGGATTGACGAAATGGGTGTGGGTAAGTCCAAGCTCCTGTGCTTTTGCGTTCATAAGGTCAGCGAACGCTTCTACGCTCCCGGAGGTAAACTCCGCAAGCCCTACCGCCGCGTCGTTTCCCGACGTAAGCAGCAGCGCGTACAGCATTTGACGCGCCGTATACTCCGTACCCGGAGCGAAGCCGGAACTGCTGCCCTCCACCTGCCATTCGCTCTTGAATGTAAGCGTGTCGTTCAGTCTGCAATTCTCCACGACAACAAGCGCGGTCATAATTTTGGTTATGCTCGCGATTGGAAGCTCTAATTCGCAGTCGTCGTTATAGAGTACAGCCTGAGTTTCAGGATTGTACAAAACCGTGCTGTACGAGGATTCCGCCGGAGGGTTAGCCGTACGCGCCAATGCGCTGCCGCTTAACGCGCCAAGCGACAGTATTAGCGCGGCCGCGAGTATTCGCCTAATCTTCAATGATGTCCTCATCGTCGTCCTTTTTGTCTTTCTTGAATAACGCGATTATTTTCTCAATTACTTCGGGCGCGTTTTCGATAATGCGGTCTACGCTTGACGCGGCGGGTTGGTTGACGCTAAGTATTTTCACGTTTTCACCGCGCGCGACCACGAACGCGATAGGCGTGATGTTAACGCCCGCTCCGCTTCCGCCGCCGAAGGCGTTCTTATCGCCGGGGCTTCTGTTCTTTGAAACGAACTCCGAACCTCCGGCGGTAAAGCCGAAAGTGACCTTTGAAATCGGTATCAGAGTTACGCCGTCAGGCGTCTGAATGGGCGCTCCCACGATGGTATTCACGTCTACCATCTCGCGGATTTTCTTCATCGTCGTTTCCATCAGTTCGCCCAGAGGATGCTTGTCCATTTTTCATTTCCTTTCTGATTTTGAGGTATTTCATTAACGCGCTCAACGCGATACGCAAAAGCGCTCCGATTGATATTGATATTCTGCCGCGGAATTTTAACTCGCTGTGTTCCGCCGCGAAGTTCGGCGAGATTACGATGTGCGAACGCTTGATTCGGATTAGCTTATCCGCAATCGGTAGCAGTATCCCGATAAGTTCGCTTATCAGACCGCTCATCATAGCCGCCGTGAATGTGTCGCCGCCGACTGTAAGATTGACATAGAACTCGTTAACCGTTAGTTTCCGGCTTAGTTTGCCCGGAATTTCAAGGATTATCGGTAAAAGTTTGTTAATCGGCGGTAATTTTGATTTTTTCTCCGGTTTCTTCTTTGCTTTTTCCGGAGTTTTCCGGCTTTTTTCTTTCTTAGCCTTTTTCGGTTTGTCCGAGCCTATGAACCGATTCAGCGGAATCGGATAACCCGCCGCCGTAATCGCGAAATACAGTCCGCTTGAATCGAACAGAAGTAGCGCTCCGACACGTATGAACATCACCGCGGTAATCAGTACCGCGAGCGAACCCAGAACGATTA
>JAISKY010000231.1 GCA_031260745.1 Oscillospiraceae bacterium | reverse complement strand
GCGAACTTCGGGAACATCGCGAACACAGGCATAGACTGCTGAATCCAGCGTCCGTCTTTAGTCTGATAGCAGCAGTTGAACGGATTCGGGCTGTTACGTTTGTGCATAGGATACTCTAACATATCGTACTGCGCCGTTTGGAGTAATGTACCTTGCGTGAACACCGCGCTCGCAAGCAGAGAGCAGCTAACTTTTTCGCCTTTTCCGGTACGCGCCGCGTTGAACAATGCCGCGCAAACTCCCGCCGCGAGGAACATTCCCGCGGTATGGTCGCCCATCGACGGAATCAGGTTCGCGGGCTTGCCGTCGAGGTCGTACAGCGAGCCTAACATTCCCGAACGCGCCCAAAACGCGGTATAATCATAACCGGGTAAATCCTTATCGGGACCTTTATCGCCGTAACCTGTTACGCTTGCGTAAACGAGTTTAGGGAACTTAGCTTTAAGCTGTTCGTACTCAATACCCATCTTTTCCAGAGCTTTCGGACGCCAATTTGTAATGAACACGTCAGCGGTTTCGATTAGCTTCATCAGAACCTCAAAGCACTTAGGGTTTTTAAGATTCATCGCCATACCGCGCTTGTTACCGTTTTCCAGGTCGAACGTAAGGTTTTCGTTAAGCAGAACGGGTCTGCCCTCGGCAAGCGGAGCAAACCGAACCGGGTCTCCGCCCGTAGTTTCGATTTTGATAACGTCCGCGCCCTGGTCAGCTAGGAAACGCGCGCACGTCGGAGCCGCGATAAACGTCGCAAGCTCAATTACCTTTACGCCTGATAATGGTCTGTTTTCCATTTTATTCTCCTTAGATATACTGTGTTTCACGTAAATTATTAGTAGTCTTTGCCGCCGTTATTAACATTTTCTGCCTAAGACGCAAAACTGCCTCCTCATAATCCTCTAAGGTTTCGCAGTCTTCAAACTCCGCCACATCAAACAACATTTGTGATGTTCTGGCTGTCATATCGACTATTTCTCCGAACGAATATTCCATAAGTCAGTAAACCTCCAAACGACTTCATTTCTTATCCGGCAATATTGTCTTTCCGGACGCTTCCTGCAAATTCTGTTCTAACCGCAAAACTGCGGATTTATAGTCCTCCACGGTTTTGCAATCTTTGAATTCCAAAAGGTCAAGATACATTTGAGCGGCACGCGCATTTGCGTCGATTATTTCAGCACTTGTCAATCTCATAGCAGCCTCCGTTATTACTCCTAACACTTTTTCCCAGATTGTCGCTACGCCCATTCCGCCGCCGATACACAGAGTCGCTAGTCCTTTTTTCACGTCGGGACGTTTCAGCATTTCGTGGAGCAGTGAAACGGTAATCCTCGCTCCGCTCGCGCCTACGGGGTGTCCGATTGCTAACGCGCCGCCGTTTACGTTTACCTTAGCCATATCGAACTTTAGTTCGCGAGCGACCGCGATACTTTGAGCCGCGAACGCTTCGTTAGCTTCAATAAGGTCGATGTCGTCTATCGACAATCCGGATTTTTCAAACGCGTTTTTAGTCGCGTATACCGGGCCTACGCCCATAATCGCGGGGTCTACTCCGCCCTGACCCCACACGATAAGTTTCGCGAGCGGCTTTAAGCCGTACTTCTTAACCGCTTCGCCGGAGGCGAGAATAACCACGGCCGCGCCGTCGTTAATGCCGCTGGCGTTGCCTGCCGTTACGCGCCCGCCATCGGGCTTGAACGCGGGTTTAAGTTTTGCCAGAGCTTCCAAACTGGTTTCGCGGGGGAACTCGTCCACTTTGAAATCAACGGTATCTTTTTTCACTTTTACCGGAATCGGAATAATCTCGTCAGCGAAGCGTCCGGATTTAATCGCCGCCGCCGCCTTTTCCTGGCTGCCGAGAGCGAACGCGTCAAGTTCCTCGCGGGTTATGCCCCACTTGTCGCAGATATTCTCGGCGGTAATGCCCATATGGTAATTGTTGAACGCGTCCGTAAGTCCGTCGTATACCATCTCGTCAACGAGTTTCTTGTCGCCCATTTTCGCGCCCCAGCGAGTGTTATTGTCAACGTAGGGAGCGGCGGACATATTTTCCATACCGCCCGCGGCGATGATTTCCGCGTCGCCCGCGGCGATTGCTCTCGCGCCCTCGATGATTGACTTCATACCGGAGCCGCAGACCATTCCGATTGTGTACGCCGGAACTTCATAAGGAATTCCGGCCTTTACCGACGCCTGACGCGCCGGATTCTGACCAAGACCCGCCGTAAGAATACAGCCGAGCATAACCTCGTCAATTTGCTCCGGCTTAACCCCGGCGCGTTCCAATGCCGCTTTTAGTACAATCGCTCCGAGTTGAGGAGCCGGCGTGTCTTTCAGACTGCCGCCGTTTGAGCCGACAGCCGTTCTGACTGCGCTGACCGCGTAAATATCTCGCATTTTCTAATCCCTCCAAAATATATTTAGCACAAAATATCACACCTAGTATACACCACATACCGAAAAAATGCAAGATATTTTTTTCAACTTTCACGCTAATTTTTTCCTCCGAATTATTTCCATATATATGTCGAATTTTGGGCGATTAGGTATTGACAACCGCGCGAAGTTGTGTTAATATATAACATAATTAAAATGGAAAATAATATTATTATCAGGAGGACCTACCAATGTTGCAAAATTCACGCAAAAGTTCCAACTCGATGACGAGATTACTCGCGCTGATACTGTGCGCGGTCTTGTTATTGTCCGTAACGTCTGTATTCGCCGGCGCAAGCGAAGAAACAGTCGAAGAAGCCCCGCTCGAAGAACCGGTCTACGACAGATTCGGCGACGTACCGATTTCCGCCCCTAATGACGAAGGCGCGGGAGAGCGTTACGAAAACGTCGCCTGGTTAGTAGACAACGGCATTTTGCCGGCTACTCCGCCCGGATTTTTGTTTGACCCGAAATCTGAAGTTCGTTTAGATGCTGTTGCATTGGATTCCGGAACATATCGCATAAATGCGCTCGGTATTGATTTTCAGGTTGAAGAAGTATTTGAAATGATAGAAAAATTCTGCGGATTTGTTGGAATAGAGTATGACCTTTCAAAATTTGTTGAATGGATTGCTACTCCGCTTACAGTTTCACAACTTGTCATTATTCTTAACGACCAACTTGGGTCAACTCTGACCGCAACCGGAGATAATCTTGCTACATACGAAGAATATATAGGTCTTGTTACAGACGCAATAAAAGAACTGGATTTGCCGCTAGTTGACAAACTTGTAAAGGAATACGACGAAGTAAAAGACTATACTTGGATTTATTCACCGAGCGATGAACAGAAAGAAGCCTATCTATATTGCGCTTTGCGTGGTTGGCCTACTCTGAATTATCAAGATAAATCTACAGTTGGTCTTTGGGACACTGTAACTAACGCAAAATTCGCGCAGATTTTGTACGGTTCCGAAAAGTACCTCGCGAAATTCTACGGTACGCTTGACGAGTACACGCTTACCGACAGCGCGGCAATCTATGACTGGGCGGTCGAAAAAGGCTACGTCAAAGTCGGCGAAGCTGACAAGTACACGCTCTCATCGGAAGCAATCCTTGCATTGGCAAAATTGTTCCCTAATTTCGACCCGACCGCAAAATATAATGACGACGGATTTAGGGATATGATGAGCCATGAAGGTGACTATACTGACGAGGAAATAGACGCGTTTTTAGTGGGCGAAGTCGGCGCGGCAAGGTTGTATTTGTGGCAATTAGGTTTAGGTCAGCCGTTATATATTTGGGACGAAGAAGCCCAGCGTCAGTCAATAGACGGAGTGTTTAGTGTTGATACTCTACAATGGTCATTCCCGTCATACCTCAAGAAACTTGCAAGCGTAGGCGTACCGTCTTTGCAAAAGTTCATAATTGACGGCGCCGAGGTGCAAATTGACGCGTACAACATCAACAACGAAAACTATGTAAAACTCCGCGACGTCGCTATTTTAATCACCGACACCGAGAAAAAGTTTGAAATAAGTTTTATTGACGGTCGTATCGTGGTTATCAACGGTTTGCCGTACACTCCGAACGGACAAGAGGGTCTGCCAAAGGGTACGGAGAATGTAACCGCGCTGATGTCCGGCGACAAGCTGTTTGTTCACGGTTCTGATTGGGACTGGATTACGGCGTACAAAATCAACGGCGCGAACTACTATAGACTGAAAGATTTAGGCGCGGCGCTTAACGCCGCGGTAGTCGATACAACCGTAGATTACGATTACGAGCAATAATCGCGTTATAAGCTAAAAAAACTAAAAAAAGCCAAAAAACGCGGCGGAAATTCCCGCCGCGTTTTTGTTGCCCTAAATTAGGGCATTGATTTTTCGTATTGCTATTTACGTGCAAAAGTTGTATAATAAAATCAAAATTATTGTGCGTATCAACGAAGGAGGTTTTTGTAATGGCAATACCGAAATTTGACCCAAAGGAGTTGACGGTGGCTAGAGAAGCTCCGAGCTTTACCGGAACTCCGACCCCGATTTACAGCTTTCCGGTAACGATGAAAGAGGGCGTGAACTCGCTGTATAAACGTCAGCCAATCTGGCAGCCTACGGGAGTGGAAACCGGAGGTATCGCTCCGCGCCTTAACCCCGACAACGTAGCCAGAGCCACCGTAATCGACGCTACGGGAATGGTAATGAACGCGGGCGGCGGTCCGGATATGTTCGGCATAGAGTGGGAGTTTATTCCTTCCGCGGGCGGAAGTATGGTTCGCCCCGGCAAACCGTTTTTAGAGGACGCTAACGACTGGTACGACAAGTTAAAGTGGCCTGACGTTGACGCTTGGGATTGGGAATCGTCCGCGAAAGCGAACGAGGGTTTCCTCTCAAAGGAGAATTACAACGTCTGCTTCGTACTTAACGGTTGGTTTGAGCGTCTGATTTCGTTTATGGACTTCGAGGGCGCGGCAATGGCGATGCTCGACGACGACCAGCGTCCGGCTGTTAAGGAGCTTTTCCTCAAATTGTCGGATTTGTATATAAAGATACTCGGCAATTACCTAAAGTATTACGATGGCATTGACGAGTTCTGTATTCACGATGACTGGGGTTCTCAACGCGCTCCGTTTTTCTCGCCGGAACTTGCCGCGGAGGTAATAGTACCCGCGATGCGTAAGATTACGGACTGGATACACGCTCAGGGTAAGAATTGTCAGCTTCATAGCTGCGGTCAGTTGTTCCTGCAAGTACCGAACATCATCGCCGCCGGTTGGGATACGTGGAGCGGTCAGGTTATTAACGATACCGAGAAAATTTATGACTTATACGGCGATAAGCTGATTATCGGAGTAGTTCCGGAGCAGTTCGACCCGTCCGCGACCTCCGAGGAACAGCAACGCGCTTACGCCCGCGATTACGCGGACAAGTTTTGCCGTCCGGACAAACCCTCCGTGCTTAATGTTTACGGAAGCGGTGTGCTGACGCCCGCGTTCCGCGAGGAGCTTTACGTACGCTCCCGCGAGAATTACAGCAATGTTTAGCTAAAGAAAGCATAGCAGGAGAAATTCGTTGCCTTTTACGGCAACGAATTTCGCGTGAAACCGCCGCGTTTAGCAGCAGTAACGCTGCTTAGGACAATAACGGTTTACGAACGTGGGCTTACCGTTATTATAAGTTACGTCCGCTTTAAGCCGACCGCACCCGTCGTCCGAAACGGTTATCGTTACCGGATACGGGATAACGTCCATAAGCCAGTCGCAACCGCCGCCGTAGCCGTAACCCCGCCCCTGACCGGAGCGGTTCAGTTCCCGTATTGTGTAGGTGTACACTCCGGGTTGAGTGAACATTATCGCGGGAAATACGATATTGCCGCAAGCGTCGTTAGTCGCGACGGCGGCTATACTTCCGTCCGGGTTTACAATCCCGAAGCAGAACATATTCGCGCGCAGGCACGCGCCTATAGTTTTCTTTTTCGCGCACAATACTACCTCGGCGGGTTTCAAGCATATCGGCGGACACGGCGGCGGCTCGCAGTAACACGGGTTTCCGAACGTAAATTCGCCGTTGCCTGATGTAAGTAGCGCGTCTATCGGAGCGGCACGCGCGGCAGTGTTGCCCGCCTTGTAAATTGCGTAGTTATTCATAAAGATTCTCCTTAAAATGGATATTTTTCCGTTGCTTTCAAGTGTGACGTTGAAAAGCAACGTAGGGACAGAGTCCGCATTATGTCCATTACAGTATATGACGTGCTTTCCAAAAATGACATTGAACTGTGTGAAGAATCTCTGAAAGACTGTGCAAATATCACAAAAAATATAGACAAATTACCAAATATTTCGGTCTTATTCTATAATATTCTACGAAATTCTTTTTGACGGATTTATCTTGGCGTATTCTGTTTGCAATCGCGGAATTTTGTGTTATAATAATAACCGCTTGTCCATACACAATGACGTGTATAAAAAATAAATAATACTCAGGAGGCTTCATAATGATTCAGTATCCTAAGAACAATGACGTTCTTAACACAGTTAACAGAGGTAATCCGGCGGAATCCGGACTTTGTACGCTCTGCCGTTCGGACTGTAACGGCAAATGCGAAACTTGGATGTCGTCGCTGAAAGGCAGAAAAATGCTCTACCCGCGTGATTTCGGCGCCGTGACGGCCGGTAGTTCCAACACCAATCACATTGGAGTGTGTTATAACAATCTGCGTATTCAAGGCTATAACTACGGAGCAACCGGCTTGACCGGTTCGCTTACAAACGACGCGGACGACTGTATTTTCCCGAATGTTTCCGTTGAAACTTCGTTCGGAAAAGACGTTATTACAAAGTCCAGAGTTCCGTTTATGACGGGAGCGTTAGGTTCAACCTTTATCGCTCAGAAATATTGGGAATCGTTCGCGGTCGGCGCAGCTTTGGTAGGGTTCCCGATTGTAATCGGCGAGAACGTAGTCGGCGTAGAC
>JAISKY010000221.1 GCA_031260745.1 Oscillospiraceae bacterium | reverse complement strand
ATTTCATCAGCGCGAATTTCAAAGCTGTAGCCGAGGAAGGACAGGGCGGACTATACGGACGCAGAACCGGAGATGATGCCTCCGCGTTAATGAACGGCTCGCAGTTATTGCAGTCCGCGCAGTTAAACGGATTCGACTCGCTGATGCGGGTTAACGCGACTTTCAGCGGGAATCCCGCGTTCAAGGGGCTTCCGTGCGAAAGTAAACAGGGCAACACGTTCCAAACGACGCTCGCGCTTGCTATGAGCGCAAATTGCTCCGACAAAGAGGGCGCGTGGAGCTTTATGCGAGGAATACTAACTTCCGAATATCAGGACACAGAGGGTCGCGGATTCACCGGAGGTTTCCCGACTAACCTAAAGACATTTGAGAAACAAGCCGCCGAAGCTATGACTGAAGAAACCGAGCAAAGCATATTCACTATGAGTATGAACGCCGGAGCGATTGAAACAGGCGGTATTGACACCGACGATGACGGAATCGCCGACATATACCCGAAAGGAGCGTTGCGCTCCGCAGATATGCTTGGAGCGAAATACTACTACGCAATGACCAAAGCCGAATATGACCGCTATATGGGTTTTATAAACTCAATTAGCAAAGTCGCGGAATCCGACGACGGGATACTAAAGATTATTTCGGAGGAACTAAAACCGTTTTTCGGCGGTCAGAAAACCGCTAAGGCAACCGCTGAAATCATACAAAGCCGAGTTTCAATCTACGTAAACGAGCAACGCTGACATATTTATCAAAAAAACTCCGAAACTTAAATGTTCCGGAGCTTTTTTGTTTTTATTAAAAACTATCTTTTGCCGGTACTGCCGAAGCCGCCGCGGTCTAAGCTGTCAAGCTCGTCACATTCTCTAAATGTTACTTCACCCATAACGGGAACAACGCGGAACTGGCAAATGCGGTCGTTAACGTGAATCTCGGTATCGCGCATAGCAAGCGCGGAGAATTTCCAAATGTCATTCGTACCGGAGTACGAATTGTCGATTATTCCGACGTGATTAGCTAAAATCAGTCCCCACGTTTTGAACGTACTGCTTCGCGGAGCGACCCAAGCCTCGTAACCCTCCGGCAGTTTCATACTTACGCCCAGAGAGATTAATCGGTATTCGCCTTTTTCCAGGATAACGTCCTCCGCGGCTCTAAGGTCAATCCAGTTGCCGACAGCGATTTGCCCGATACGGATTAGCTCCGGATTGTGGTATTTGATTTTTATCTCCATCTATATCTCCTCGGTATCTTCAAGCAGTTCAGGTTCGATTTCCTCACCGTTTTCAATAGCTTTTGTAAGCATAAAATTCCGCATAAAACTCTTTGGGTAATTACGCTTGACGTAAAAATAACCAAACATACTGGATATAATCGCGCCTATGAAGTTTACGAACATATCGCTAATGGTGTCTATAAGTCCGATGTCAATTTTTCCGTTAGGTAAAATTGTATCTTTCTGCATATTGGTGTGGAAAAAAGAATCCATAAAAAACTCAAAAAACTCCCATAATACTCCTACCGTCATAGAAAAGCAAAACGCGAATAACGCTACAAATACAGGCGACAGGCTTATCGCGAACTTAGGCGAATCGTTGAGTATGTTAATCAACGACAGCCCGATTGCAGCGCACAGGAATCCGTTTGTAGTATGCAGTATTACGTCCCAATACTGAAACGTAGTGTAATAATCGCGAATTTCACCCAATATCTCCGCGGCGAAAATGAAGAACAGTATAATTATCTCAAGTACGTTAGGAACATTGATTTTAGCGGTACGCTCAATAAATGACGGTATAGCAAATAACGCCAGTGTTAACAGGCACAGAAAAACATTATACCACGCCTGATTGAATAATTCCAGTATCAGCATAACAATAACGGTTACGCCGAGAATCCTGTAAATCCATTTCATATTGCTCTCCGGTCGTCCGAGCCGATACGCCGCCCGATGTCTTTGCGGTAGTGCATACCGTCAAACGATATTTTTTCGACTGCGGAGTACGCTCGTTGTATTGCCGTAGGCAAATCCGCAGCCGTACACGTCACGCCTAATACTCGACCGCCTGATGTCACGTATTCGCCGTCAGCGATTAATTTCGTGCCGGCGTGGTAGACTATCGCGTCTAAGGCTTCAGTATCGTCTATGCCGCTGATTTTTTTGCCCGTGTCATATTTGACCGGATAACCGCCGCTTGCGACCACAACGCAACAGGACGCCTCTCTGGTAAGCTCTAAAGACATCTCGCTAAGACGTTCCTCAGTTACCGATAACATAAGCTCCAGCATATCGGATTTAATTAACGGTAAAACCGCTTGAGTTTCCGGGTCGCCGAATCTCGCGTTGTACTCAATAACTTTCGGTCCGTCCGTAGTTAGCATAAGCTCGAAGTAAATCACGCCCTTGAAGGTTCTGCTTTCCGCGTTAAGCGCGTTCATTGTCGGGATAAATATCCGTTGAAAACTTGCGTCCGCAAATTCGCGCGAGTACAGCGGAGATGGAGAAATCGCGCCCATACCGCCAGTGTTCGGACCTTCGTCATTGTCGTATACCCGCTTATGGTCCATTGACGACGGCAGCGGCATAAGCGTTTTGCCGTCGGTAAGAACCAACGCGGTAACTTCGCGTCCGGTCAAATATTCCTCAATTACGACTTTCGCGCCTGACGCGCCGAATTTGCCGTTAAGCATAAGCTCGTCGATAAACTCAATTGCCTCGTCCACGGTTTGAGCCACAACTACGCCCTTGCCTAGCGCAAGCCCGTCGGCTTTTACGACAATAGGAGCGCCCTGACTTTTAACATACTCAACCGCCGCGCTGCGCTCGTCAAAGATTTCGTATTTTGCGGTAGGAATATTATACTTTTTCATCAATGCTTTAGAGAACGCCTTACTGCTTTCAATAATCGCGGCATTTTTGCGAGGACCGAACGCGGGAATCCCGACAACTTCAAGAGCGTCAACCGTTCCAGCTGCTAACGCTTCGTCGGTTGTTACCGCGACGTAATCCACATTCTCACGTTTGGCAAGCTCGACAACAGCGTCAACGTCAGTTGCGCTTACGGTAGGAAAACACTCCGCGATTTTAGCGATACCGCCGTTTCCGGGCGCGCATAAAAGCCGCGTACACTTTGGACTTTTCTTAATCGCGGCGCAAACCGCGTGTTCTCTGCCGCCGCCTCCGACTACTAATACCGTCATTATTTTCAACCCCACATTCATTAGCGATAAAAGATAAGCGACAAGTGATAAGTGAAACTTGCCGCTCACTTATCACTTCACTTATAATTTATCACCGAACTATGCCGCTTCAGTTACCTTCAAAACTTGCTTACCGTTATATGTTCCGCAACTGGTGCAAACTCTGTGCGGCAAACGATACTCTCCGCATTTATCACACTCTACAAGTGTCGGAGGCGTTAGTTTCCAATGCGAATTACGCCGCTTATCGCGCCGCGATTTCGATACTTTACTTTTTGGTACCGCCATTTTATATATCCTCCTTTTTTACATCTTTTTGCGTTAACGCATAATACTATATGCGATTTTACATTAAAACTCAAGACCCGGAAACTCGCAATCGTCGCCGCAAAGCGACTCTGTCGGCATTTCCAGTACGAACAGCGTTCGTACAATATCTCCCAAATCGGCTGAGTTGCCTTTTATCAGGAATATATCAGGATTGTCCTCGTCCTGAAGCTCATCGGATAAAATCGCTTCAAACTCTTGCTCAGACTGCGAACGAAATTCC
Organism: Oscillospiraceae bacterium; assembly: GCA_031260745.1. GTDB lineage: Bacteria > Bacillota > Clostridia > Oscillospirales > Oscillospiraceae > JAISJH01. The sequence goes on along the minus strand of JAISKY010000221.1, from coordinate 1,938 downwards.
TTACCGCAACGGTCGCACAACATTACCGCGTTGGATTGAACCGTACAATTCAACGTCAGTATGTCCGCGCTGTTGCGAATTGTACCGCTCACTTTAAGCGGAGAGTTCCAAGCCTTAACGGAAAGAAATTCCGTATCCGACAAATCCAACTCAAATTCAAAGGGTAACACGCCCGGATTATGCAGTATGTCCCTAAGAAGCAAAATCATATCGCGTTACCTCTTGTCTTACGGGCTATAGCTGCTTATTCGCGTTAATCTTAATGCCGGGTCCCATCGTGGAGGCAGTAACGCAAGAGCGAATATACTGACCTTTCGCGGCGGAGGGCTTTGCCTTGATTATCGCGTCAATCAGCGCGGCGTAGTTGTCGAATAGTTTGTCCGAGCCAAACGACGCTTTACCTATCGGGCAGTGAATGATGTTCGTTTTATCCAAACGATATTCAATCTTACCGGCTTTAACTTCCTGAACCGCCTGACCGACATTCGCGCTGACCGTTCCGGCTTTAGGCGTAGGCATAAGACCTTTTGGACCGAGTACGCGACCTAAGCGACCCACAACGCCCATTACGTCAGGGGTAGCGATTACCACGTCAAAATCAAACCAGTTTTCCTGTTGAATTTTTTGAACCATATCGTCAAGTCCGACGTAATCCGCTCCGGCGTCCTTAGCTTCCTGTTCGCGCTCCGGCTTGCAGAGTACGAGAACTCTGGCGTTTTTACCGGTACCGTGCGGAAGTACGATTGCTCCGCGAACCTGTTGGTCGGCGTGACGGCTATCAACTCCGAGCCTAACGTGAAGCTCTACGGTTTCGTCAAACTTTGCTTTCGGAAGTTTGCAAAGCAAATCGAACGCCTCCTTAGCGTCGTACTGAGCGGCGCGGTCAATCAGCTTAGTGCCGTCCTGATACTTTTTACCTCTAAACATTTACCGTTCCCCTCCTTTACGAATCCGCTACTAAGATACCCATTGAGCGCGCGGTACCGGCGACCATCTTCATAGCCGCTTCAATATCGTTCGCGTTCAAATCAGCCATCTTAGTTTCGGCGATTTTTTTGATTTGCTCCGAGCTTAGCGTCGCGACTTTGTCGCGCTGCGGAACTCCGCTGCCCTTTTCAATTCCGGCAGATGTGCGAAGCTGGTCGGCGGTCGGCGGAGCTTTCGTAATAAACGAATAACTGCGGTCAGAATAGACCGTAATCACGACGGGAATCATATACCCCGTGTCGTTCTTTGTCCGCTCGTTAAATTCTTTTGTGAATTGCGGAATGTTTACGCCGTGCGAACCCAACGCGGGTCCTACCGGCGGAGCCGGCGTAGCCTTTCCTGCCGGGATTTGAAGTTTAATCAATCCGGTTACTTTCAGTGCCACTTACTTTTTTTCCTCCTGTGTGGTTATTTTTGCGGAGTTTTTCAAAACTCCTCCCACTTTGAATGCGTTTAGCATTTTACAAGTTTACTTTTACGACCTGGTCAAGGTCAAGCTCTGCCTCAATGTCGCGTCCCGCCATCGGAACCAACACTTTGACGCGGCCGCTTTCGTTGTCAATCTCTATGACTTTACCGGAGAAATCCTCCAACGGTCCGTCAATGATATTGACGTTGTCGCCGATTTCGTATTTCAGAATGATTGTGCCTTTGCGCTCGACGCCCAAAGCCTCAATCTCCGTATCTGTCAGCGGAACCGGTTTATTCGCCTCGCCAACGAATCCGGTAACTCCGCGCACGTTACGCACAAGGTGCCACGCTCTGGGGTCTGTCGCGACCATCTTAATAAATACGTAACCCGGATAAATCAGACGTTCGACGGTTTTTTTCTTACCCTCGTCGCTAATCTCCGTTACCTGTTCGGTCGGGAGATTGGTTTCGCAAATAAGCTCGCTCATTTTACGAGTATCGGCGGCTTTAATAACCGCGCTTGCCACATTGCGTTCATAC
>JAISKY010000166.1 GCA_031260745.1 Oscillospiraceae bacterium | reverse complement strand
TATTGAAAAATACGTCGGTCAGCGGGTGACGGATATTGACTCCGCGAAGAAAACCGTTTCGGTAGGCGGCAAAAATATCATCTACGACAAACTAATAATCGCAGTCGGCGCGGAATGCTTCGTGCCGCCGTTCAAGGGTAAAGACCTTACGGGAGTGTTTACGGTTCGCAGAATCGCCGACACGGATAAGATTTACGCGGCATTACCGAGCGTGAAGTCCGCGGTCGTAATCGGCGGCGGCGTACTTGGGCTGGAGGCGGCTTGGGAGCTTTGTAAGCTGAAACTGGACGTGACGGTTATTGAAACCTCAGCGTATCTGCTGAATAAACAGCTTGACGCGGAAAGCTCCGCTCAGCTTCGCCAAATCGCGGAAGCTAAGGGCGTGCGTATTGTCACGGGTTCAGGCGTAGCGGAGATTTCAGGCTCTGAACGCGTTACGGGCGTGAAACTGACCGACGGTACGGATATTGACGCTCAAATGGTTATCATCAGTACCGGAGTTCGCGCGAATACCGACCTGGCGAAAGCCGCCGGGTGCGAAATCGGACGCGCTATTATCGTTGACGAGCAAATGCGTACTTCCGTAGCCGACGTTTTCGCCGCGGGCGACTGCGCCGAGTACGACGGCGTAAATATGGCGCTTTGGAGCGAAGCGTCCGACCAGGGGCGTATCGCCGGAGCGTCCGCGGTAGGCTCCGAGGACAAGTACGAACCCGTCAGCTCGGCGGTTACGTTCAACGGCTTTGAGTCAAGCCTGTTCGCCGTCGGCGACGCTGGCAAAAATGAAGCTCACAGCTACAAAACCGTAACCGTGGACGAGAAAGGCTCCGGCAGATACAAAAAGTTATTTTTCCTGAACGGAAGATTGCAGGGCGTAGTCAGTATCGGCGGAGCGGTTAACATCGCGGAGCTTACCAACGCCGTGGACACTCAGGCGAAGTTCTCCGACGTTGCGTTGTAAGCGGCAAATTCGAGGTTACAGAGCAGTTTTAACCCCCCAAGCCTTTAAGGACTTGGGGGGTTATTAACTTCAAGCGTCGGTTCGGCGGCGCGGCGTAGCATTATTCGGCGTAATGCCGACATATAATATGTAATGATACAAATATCGCTTAATTTCTGTAAAACGCGTTGGAACGCGTCGGGAGGTATGTCATTATGATAAAATCGACGGGAAAAAAAGATTTGCGGGTTGTAAAAACCAGGAAAGCGTTAACAAACGCGCTGTATGTTTTGCTTTGCCGGAATCGTTTCAGTAAAATCAGCGTTTACGAAATATGCGCCGAGGCTATGGTCAGCCGAAGCGCGTTTTATACTCATTTCAGCGATAAATACGCGCTTTTGGAGCAATGGCTTACGGATTTACGGCGGGAATTTTCCGACTGGATTAGCGCAATGTCGGCGGAGCAATTAGAGGATAAACTGTGCGAAACATTTTTACGCAATACGAAAGTTTTCGCGAATTTACTCGGCGAGGCTGACTTTGAACTTCTGGAGCTTTTGTTTACATATCTTACTCCGGATATTTGCCTGTCCGAGCGGGAAAAAACGGAAAGCCGAACGAACCTCCGCCAAATCGCGCTGTCTGATTTTTTCGCCGGAGGTCTGTTCGGTATAATTCTGCGGCAAGTGAATCGTAAGCAGAACTCGGAGGAAGAAATCAGAGCCGCTATATCGTTCAGCCGAAATATGGTTAAAACGATATTAGACCTGTACGCCGCTCAAACGGACTAATTGAGATTTGTGTTTGTTCTCCGTCAAAAATAAATATTAAGAAATGCTTGACAATAGCGGAAATATGTGCTATTATATACCAAATATATTATAAAAAGGAGTTTTCTGATTTATGTTTAGGAAACTATTCCCGAAATTACGAAACGGTAAACGCGCGTTCGCGTCCGTACTGGCGATGTTGCTGATTATTGGTGCGTTCGGTAGCATACTACCGGCATCCGTAAACGCGGCTAAACTCGGCGACAATCCCGCCGTCAACAAAAAGTATTGGCCGTTGGCAGAAGATTACGGCAAAGCGTTGGATTCAGGCGATAACTGGGCGATTATCGCGTCCGGTAACAAAATAATTGAGTTGTTCCTTGCCGGAGGTTCTGCCGCCGACAAAGCGGCGCAGTTTGTCGCGAACGGCGATACGTTTGAAATCAACTCGCTTTATAATACGATGTATAAAGTTGCGCCCGCGTATGAAACTATCGGTGATTACTCCAACGCCGTAAGGGTCTACAAAGACCTGTTGCCCTTCGCCGAAGCGTACCAGCAAACTTTGGCGGAAAATCCGGACGATATGGAGTTTACGAAAACCCTAATCCGAAACAAAATCGCGTCCTATGACGTTGAGGTAGCGGTTTACGCCGAGGTCAGCGACGGCAGCGGCGCGTCATACACCGGCGCGAAGCACGAGCCTAAAACGGGGTTGTACTACGGCGAACCCGACGATAAACCCGCCGACGCGAACTCACAATCCTCCGGCTCGCTCGTATATGTGCTGTTTGAAAACGAAACCATTGAGCAGCGTATGGAGTTTGCGGTAAACAACGAAAAGATACTGCAAAATCACTCGGTAATCGAGATTGCGTGGAATCTGAAAAACGAGGGTTCGTCGTTGAAAGGCGTACCCGGTCAAAGCGCGAAAATTACTTCCGCCGCGAAATATCTCGCGGAGTTGAAAGCTCCCGTACTGCTTCGTTTCGGCGCGGAGATGAACGTATGGAAAAATCCCGCCGACCCCGCGGATTTCATTGCGGCGTTCCGCTATGTCGCCGATATTATGCACAAGAACGCGCCGAATGTGGCGATGGTGTGGTCGGTAAATTATATTTCCGCTGCGGGACTTACATACGATATGTTTTATCCCGGCGACGAATACGTTGATTGGGTAGGCGTGTCACTGTACACTAAAAAATACAATGAGGGCGACCGTAACACTACCGATGAAGCCGCCGCGATTTACAGTACGGGAAAATACGCTAATCCCTTGCGCTTCTTAGGTGAGCTTGTTAACGCGTACGGCGCGAAGAAGCCGATAATAATCGCCGAGGGCGGCGTTGAGAATTATTCCGTATCCAACGGCGAGGACGTTACGGACTGGGCGATTCCGCAGTTACGCGCGACCTACGGCTACGCTCCGATTTTGTACCCTCAACTTAAAGCGATATTCTATTTCAATACATACCGCTCCGGCGAGCCTTCGCACTACGACCTGAATCAGAGCCAAAGGATAAAATCGCTGTACAACGAACTGACCTCGTCGGCGAACTTCCTCAAAAACGGCAAAACGGAGTCAGGTATTTCGTATAAAAAACTCGGAGCGGCGACTCTCCCCGCGAACGCGGTAACATTGTACACCTACGCGCCGTATTTCACGCTCGACAATGTTGTCGTAACATACCGACTGAACGACGAAGCCGGACGGACAAGCTCGGATATTCCCTATCGCGCCGCGCTCGATTTGTCGGGTTACTCCGACGGAGACTATTCACTGTACGTTGACGTTACAGCCAACGGAAACGTACTGAACCAAAAGACCTACAATCTAAGAAAGAGCGGCGCGACAGTCGCAATTTCCGACGGCGCGCTTCCGGAGATTCCTGAAGTTCCCGCCGCGCCGGTGATTGTCGCGACTCCCACGGCGTCAACCATACTTGTCAACGGCGTAGAAGTCGTGTTTGACGCGTATAACATCGGCGGCAACAACTACCTCAAACTCCGCGACATCGCGTATGTGATTAACGGTACTACGAAACAGTTCGAGGTCGGTTTTGACGGAGCGGCCAACGCGATTGCGCTGACCAGCGGCCAACCGTATACTCCGGACGGGAGTGAGATGCAGAGTAAAGGCTCCGAGGCTAAAACTCCGGTGCCTACGACGTCAAAAATTATTCTTGACGGAAAAGAAACCGCGTTTACCGCGTATAACATCGGTGGCAATAACTACTTCAAGCTACGTGAGGTCGGTCTGGCGTTTGACTTCGGCGCAAGCTGGGACGGTAAGAATATCGTGATTGACACAAGCGTAGGCTATACTCCGGAATAACGGAGAACCCATAACAGGCGAAAACAACCCGAAAAGTTAAACGGTTGCAAGCCTTTTAAGCAAAGCGGAATAGCCGGAGTCGGCTATTCCGCTTTTACCTAGTTATTACTCAATATTTTTAATGCGATATGGGTAACTCCGCGCGTTTTACGGCTAATTTTATCTATTGAAGCGATATGTATCTTCTTGCGGTTATACATCTGTGAACCGCGTAAAATTATCTTGACAATTGCAATTAATATGTTTATAATATACAATAAGCGTTAATATAAATAGGAGCCGAAAATGAAGGAACAGCTTGAAAATCTCAAACACGTAGCGTTGGCGGAGGTTGCGTTAGCGACCGACGCCGTCGCGATTGAAAATTTACGAATAAAATACCTCGGTCGTAAGGGCGAGGTCACGGCAGTATTGAAACAAATGGGCGCGCTTCCTCCGGAGGAACGTCCCGCCGCCGGCGCGCTAGCGAACGAGTTACGCTCGGAACTTGAATCCGCGTTTTTAACGCGCGGTGAAACCGTTGAAGCGTCCGCGTTCGAGGAACGGCTAAAAACCGAAACTCTCGATGTGACTATTCCGGGAAACAGCGGTAACGGCGTCGGGCATAAGCACCCGGTTTCGACGGTTTGGGACGAGGCGGTTGATATTTTCCTCGCGATGGGATTTACCGTCGCGGAGGGTCCCGAAATCGAGCTTAGCGAGTATTGCTTCGACAAGCTGAACACTCCGCCCGGACACCCCGCCCGCGACCGTCAGGATACGTTTTACCTTGACGAGGACGAAGTCGTGTGTCTGCGTACGCAGACCTCCAGCGTGCAAATCCGCACAATGGAAAAGACGAAGCCGCCGATTAGAATAATCAGCCCCGGCAGAGTGTACCGCAAGGACGAAATCGACGCTACTCACAGCCCGATATTCCTTCAGCTTGAGGGTTTGGTCGTGGACAAGGGAATCACGATGGGAAACCTGAAATGGACGCTTAACGAGCTTATGCGCGGGCTATACGGTCCTGATGTAAAAACGCGATTCCGACCGCACCATTTTCCGTATACCGAGCCGTCGTGCGAGGTTGATATGCAGTGCTTCGCCTGCGGAGGAAAAGGTTGCCGCGTGTGCAAGGGCGAGGGTTGGATTGAGTTGCTCGGCGCGGGTATGGTTCACCCAAAGGTACTCGCGGGTTGCGGAATTGACCCGGACGTTTACAGCGGATTCGCGTTCGGAATCGGAATCGAGCGTCTGACAATGCTTAGATTCGAGATTAACGATTTGCGGTTACTTTACGAAAACGACTTTAGATTTCTGAAACAGTTCTAGGCGGAGGATAGAAATGAAATTATCAAGGGAATGGCTTAACGAATTTGTTGCGCTTGACGGCGTGAGCGATAAAGAGTTCGCCGATAAAATGACAATGAGCGGCTCAATTGTTGAAGGTACTGATAATCTTAGCGAAAAAATTAAAAATATAGTAATCGGTCGCGTTACCGAGATAAAGCGTCACGAGGACAGCGACCATTTGTGGGTTTGCGCGGTTGATATTGGCAAGGACGAACCCGTGACAATCGTTACCGGAGCGCAGAATCTTAAAGTAGGCGATGTTGTACCCGCCGCGCTGCACAACTCGTTTTTACCCGGCGGAACAAAGATTACCAAAGGCAAAATCCGCGGCGTAAAGTCCGAGGGTATGTTGTGCGGACTTGAGGAACTGGAACTTGACACTCACGATTTTCCGTTCGCGATTATGGACGGCATTTTGACGCTGAATGCGGAGTTTGACGACGCGGAGTTTTCAATCGGCGACGACGCTAACGTCATTTTGGGGTTTGACGATTCAGTTGCGGATTTTGAGATTACCAATAATCGCCCCGATTGCCTGTGCGTTCGCGGATTGGCGCGGGAAAGCGCGGTTACGTTCAATAAACCGCTTAATTTGCCGGAACCGAAATCCGTCGCCGGAACCGACGACGTCGCTAACTGGCTGACGGTGGAAATCGCCGCGCCGGAGTTGTGTTCGCGATACTCCGCGAGAGTCGTTAAGAACGTGAAAATCGAGCCGTCGCCGAGATGGCTTCGCCGCAGGCTCAGGGCTTCGGGAGTGCGTCCGATTAATAATATCGTTGACGTGACAAACTATGTAATGCTGGAGTACGGACAGCCTATGCACGCGTTTGACTACGCGTGTATTGAGGGCAACAAGATAATAGTGCGCCGCGCGAATGACGGCGAGGTAATGAATACGCTTGACGGTAATCCTCGTAAGCTGAATCCGGATATGCTGCTGATAACCGACCCGACAAAACCAATCGGACTTGCGGGAGTTATGGGCGGCGAGAACAGCGAAATTACAGACGATACGAAAACCATCGTGCTTGAAAGCGCGACGTTTAACGGGACAAGCGTCCGCAAGACCGCGCTTGCGCTGGGAATGCGTACGGACGCCTCCAGCCGCTTTGAAAAAGGACTTGACATCGACAATACCGTTCCGGCGGTCGAGCGCGCGTGCGAGCTTATCTCGCAATTAGGCGCGGGTGAAATCGTCGGAGGAATCTCGGACGTATGGGGTTCAAAGATTGAGAAAAGCGGACAAAATCTGCAATTGGAACCGAATAAAATAAACGCTTTACTGGGAACAAATATTTCAACCGAATTTATGCTCAAAACGCTTGCGGATTTGGGATTTTCGGTTAACGGTGAAAAAGTTTCCGCTCCGAGTTGGCGCAGCGACATTGAACACTGGACAGACCTCTCGGAGGAAGTCGCCAGATTTTGGGGCTACGATGTTATTGAAGAATCGGAGTTGCTCGGTTCGCCCGCCGAGCGCGGACTTACCGTAAGTCAGAAGTTCAAATCGAAAGTCAAGGAACTTGCGCTGTCGCTGGGGTATTCGGAAACTATGACGTACTCGCTGACCGACGCGGTTAACGCTCCGGACGGTCCGGAGGTTATCAATCCGCTTGGCGAGGACAAGTCCAGAATGCGGACGAGTATGCTGCCCTCAATGCTGGAGGTCGTGAAGCGCAATATTGATTATGGCAACGCTAACGGCAAGCTGTTCGAGGTTGCGCGGGTATATTGGAAAAGCGAGGATTCTCTGCCGGTTGAACAGGAGTTCCTGATTCTCGCGGCGTATGGCGCGGGAGTTGACTTCTACGGCTTTAAGGGCGGCGTGGAGGAATTACTCGCGAAACTTAGGATTGGCGATATAACCTGGGAAGCGGAGCAAAATCCGAGCTATCACCCCGGACGTCAGGCTAAGATTAAATCGGGCGGCAATTTGGCGGGCGTTTTCGGGCAGGTTCATCCGTCAATCGCGGACGGCGTATATGTTGCGGAGATTAATATTAACGAGGCAATCCGATACCAATCGGCGGAACCGACGTACAAGCCTTTGCCGAAATATCCGGCTGTATTGCGCGATTTGGCGCTTGTGTGCGATAAAAGCGTTACGGTCTACGCCTTGGAGAACGCCATACGCTTGAGCGGCGGCAAACTGCTTGAATCCGTAGAGTTCTTCGACTTGTACGAGGGACCTCAAGTGCCGGAGGGTAAAAAGAGCGTCGCGTTCAGCTTGCAGTTCCGCGACGCGGAGCGCAGTTTAACAGACGAAATCGCGGACGAGGCGATGTCGAAAATTATCAGCGGTGTAAAAGAAGCATTAGGCGCGGAAATCAGGAAGTAGGCACGGACATACGCGCCTTAATAACGCTATATTAATTTAGGAGGGTCAATTATGGAAAATTTCGGAACAAAGAAATTTACGGCGATTAACAGGGAGACGGAGCTTCGCGCCATTATGGAAGCTGTTTATAAGGCTCTGCAAACAAAAGGCTATGACCCTATCAATCAGCTTGTCGGCTATTTGATAACGGAGGACCCGACCTATATCACCGGACACGATAACGCGAGGACGCTGATAACTCAGGTTGAGCGCGACGAGCTTTTGCGTGAGCTTTTACGGTCATATTTGCCCGACAGGTAAGTAATTTTCGCGTAAAAAACAAGGTTTATAAAAAAAATTCAAAAAAATGAAAAATTCTACTTGACAAATAGAAAACAATGTGTTACAATTCGGTTACACCGATAGGAAGGAGGTTTCAATGCCCGAAGAAAATACGGCAAATCTAAGCTACCGCGGGTATCCGTTGCGGCGGCAGGGCAACATCTTGTATTACGGAAATCTAACCGACAAGTATGTTGTTATGATTCAGATTACGAAAAGCGAACAACTTAGGGATTTAGAAATATCAAAGACAGTTTTAATAAAACTGTTAAATAATGACCCGGAAATTGAATCCCGAAAACGTGTCGAAAAAAAAGCGGAGAAAGACGGCCTGTATCCCGCGATTGACCTTGCGGCTACGTGGCTTGACCGTTATTTGAAAAGTTAATCTGACAGCGTCAGATTAGTTGACAGATAAATCGCTCCGATTTGTCGGCACGGCAAAAAAGGAGGAAATCTTTTGCTACCAAAGAAGCTAACTCGAACAACATTTGTAATTATTATGACCGCGCTTTTATGCGGAGCGTTCGCGGTAAGCGCGAGCGCCGCGAACGAAACCACTAACGTGGGCGCGGGCATAGTAAGGGTAAACGAACTTTGTCTGAGAACCGCCACAAATTCGCAGTCCACAATACTGGACTACGCTTCCAAAGGCGATAACGTCGCTATCATTAAATGGGCTAACAGCGAATGGTACGAAGTTATCTACAACGGCAAACGCGGATTTATGAAAGCGGAATTTGTCGCTCCCACCGATTCGCTTAACTACGAAGTGGGAATCGGCGAGATTGTCGGCGACAGCGTAAGACTTAGGGAAACCCCCGGTACTGACGGAACAGTTCTAAAGATACTTAAACTCGACAGTACGGTTAAAGTTACGGGAGTAAATACCGAATGGTACAAAGTTGAGTCCGGCGAGGTAAAAGGCTATATACGCAGTGATTACATACGCATCGTATTTGTAGACTCAAAAACCAATACAGGCGGCGGTCTGCTTATCGACCAGGATACGGGAACGGGAACTACGCCCGCTCCGCTGACTGTTAAAAACGACAGTTACACCAACAGCACCGGCGAGCTTATATTCGATAGTTCGTCTACTACCGGCAAACTCTCGGAGTTCGCGATGAAATTCTTAGGCACGCGATATGTTTACGGCGGGGCTTCGCCCGACAGCGGTTTTGACTGCTCCGGATTCGTAATGTATGTATGCGGACAATACGGAGTAAAACTGCCGCACGGGGCTACGGCTCAGTCCAAGTACGGAACCGCGGTTGCCGCTGACGAACTTAAAACAGGCGATTTAGTATTCTTCGGACCCGGCGGAGGAATAAACCATTCGGGTATCTACCTCGGAGACGGAGTATTTATCCACGCCTCAAGCGCGGGCGCGTGCGTTAAGCTGAACAACCTAAGCGACAGCTATTACAAAACCAATTACCGCGGCGCGGTACGGGTTTTCTAAACAAAACGCAGAGCCTGACTTCGATAAAATACTTGGAAATATGGGGCAGGTTACTCTGAAGTTGGGTAAACTGCCCCTGTTGAATGTTCAAATACTCAATAAATTAACCGAATATTTATAAATACTTCTTGCAAAATGACGATAAATGATGTATGATATACTCGCGGATATAAATGCGGAGGTTAACATTTAATGAATGAATTGTTTTCAAATCTGACAGAACAAATACGAGAAGCGACGCCGCGTAACTTTGGAGTTATCGACGGACAAGGTACTGTGTTGGCGTCTAGCGGCAGACGCTCGTCCCTGCAATTCGGCGCCGCCGCCGCTACGATTACCGCCGCGGACGGTCAGAACGCGGTTTACGACGGTTACAGCTTTCGCTTGCCCGACCCTCACGAGGAGGGCGACGCGTTTGAGTACGCCGTTTACGTTGAGGGCGTTGACGAACACGCCTACACCGTCGCGATTCTCGCGGGTATCGCGCTTAGGGAATCCAAAAGTTACGACGCTGAAAAAATCGACAAGGCATTGTTCCTGAAAAACCTTATTTCGGACAATACTTTGCTTAGCGAACTGTTCACGCGGGCGCAGGAATTGCGTATTCCGCTGCAGGCTCGCCGTTGTGTGTTTCTGATTCGGCAGACTGACCGGCGCGACCCGTTGACGGTCGAGGTTATCAGAGGTCTGTACCCGGATAAGCAGAAAGATTTTATTTTTATGGTCAGCGATACTGACGCGGTGCTGATAAAAGAATTTGACAATGAACCCGCGTCGGGTTTTGACGATGAAAGCGACGAATACGAAGCCGTGGCGCGTCAGATTATTGAGGCGCTTAGCGTTGAATTGTTTGTGCAGGCTGTCATCGGAATCGGCTCGACCTCGCATCACCTTAGAGAACTTCCGGAGCGTTACAAGGAGTCGCAGGTCGCGATTGAAGTCGGCAAAGTGTTCTCCGACGAGAAGAACATTATGCGGTACGATAATCTTGGTATTGCCAGAATTATCTATCAACTTCCGAATACGCTTTGCGAGCGTTTCCTGTCGGAAGTTTTCAAGAAAAACTCAATTGATACGCTTGAAGCGGAAACGCTGTACACTATCAACAAGTTTTTTGAGAACAACCTTAATGTTTCGGAGACTTCCCGTAAGCTGTTCGTACACCGTAACACGCTTGTGTACAGGCTGGAGAAAATTAAGAAACTGACGGGCTTGGACTTGCGGGAGTTTGACCACGCGATAGTGTTTAAGGTCGCGCTGATGGTCAGGCGGTATTTGGACTCGCAATAGCATTAATCAGAAATCGGGATAAATATGATTCAATTTACAAACGTGTTTAAGAGCTACGAGAACGGCGTAACCGCGCTCAAAGGCATTAGTTTCACGGTTGAGGACGGCGAATTTCTTTTTATCGTCGGCCCGTCCGGCAGCGGAAAATCAACCGTGATGAAACTGATGACCGGAGAGATTCGCCCCTCGCAAGGTTCTGTAACCGTTAACAACTATGACGTCGGAAAGATAAGGCGGCGCAAAATGTCAAAACTGCGCCGTACTTTGGGTATTGTTTTTCAGGACTTCCGTTTGCTGGAAAAGAAAACAGTATATGAAAACGTCGCGTTCGCGATGCGGATTGTCGGAGCCGGGGGCCGCGAGATTCGCGCGAGAGTATCAGAGGTTTTAGCTCAGGTCGGACTTGAGGGAAGCGAATATTGCTATCCGGCGGAATTGTCCGGCGGAGAGCAGCAGCGTGTGGCAATCGCCAGAGCGTTGGTAAACAAACCCTTGATAATTATCGCGGACGAGCCTACCGGAAACATCGACCCCACGCGTAGCCTTGATATTATGAACTTATTGGAGGATATTAATAATCGCGGCACGACCGTACTTGTTGTTACTCACGAAAAATCTTTGGTCGATAGAATGTCGAAACGCGTTATCGCGATTGAAGAAGGCGTAGTTGTGCGCGACGCGGTAGGAGAATACGACGTTCCTTCAAACGTATTGCCCGTAATTCCCGTGACTTACGAGCCGGAAGGTCCGGAGGGCGAATCCGTTCCGGAGGAATCCGTCGCAACCGCCGCGCCTGTCGTTGCGGAGCTTAATTCAACCGAAACGGTTTCGGAGTTGCCTGAAGTTGCGGACGCGGCTAATTCCGAGCCGACGGCGGAGTCTGAACCGGATAATCAAGCCGCTCCGGAGTTAATTGCCGCCGAAGTTGAGGAAACCGCGGATTCGCCGCACGCGCCATTGCCGGAACCAGAAGAACCGGAGCGTGAGCTGACGTCCGAGGAAATCAACAATATCGACGACATCATTAACCATCTGCCGGAGCTTAATTTCGTGTTACCGGAAGTTCCGGAACTTCAGACGGCTAAATATACTCAGGCAGACTTGACGGGAATCGTATCGGCCATGTTGGAGGACGTCCTGAAAGACGATACGGACAAAAGCGAACCGGATAATGTACCGGCTCCCGAAACAACGGAGGTGAGCGGCAATGGCGGTGAGTAGATTTTTCAGCAGGATTGCTTATTTCCTGCGAGAGGGCATTTCAGGCGTATTTATTAACGGGTTTATGTCGTTCGCGTCGATATTCGTAATCGCGGCGTGTCTGCTGATTACGGGAAGTTTCGCGTTGTTATCGTTAAATATCGAAAATATTATACATACGCTTGAACAGCAAAATAAAGTTTTGGCGTTCGTAAACGAAACATATACCACGGAGCAGGCTCTTGAATTGCAAAGCATAATTGAGGAAATCGACAACGTAACCGGCGCTAGGTTCATCTCTCGCGAAGAAGCTGTGGAAAGCTACCTAGAGCAATTCGACGACAACCGTCTGTTTGACGAGATTACCCCCGAAGTGCTTCGCGACCGATACGAGGTTTCGCTTGAGGATATTGCTCAAACCGCCGATACTCAGGTTAAGCTGATGAGCGTACCCGGAATCGACAAGGTTAACGCGTATTTGGAAATCTCGCGCGGGTTCGTGATGGTTCGCAATATCGTTACCACCGTATCGGGAGCGTTGATTGTGCTGTTGTTGGTCGTGTCGATGTTTATGATGTCGAACACGATTCGGATAACGACATTTACGCGCCGCGAGGAAATCGCGATAATGCGTATTGTAGGCGCGACAAGCGGATTTATCCGCCGTCCGTTCATTATCGAGGGTTTGATGCTGGGTTTGCTCGGCTCGACAATCGGGTATCTCGCATTGTGGGCGTTGTATACGCTTGCCGACCAACAGTTGGCTAATTCAACGATGTTTATGTTCATAAAGCTCTTACCGTTCGGGAATGTCGCGATGTTCATAGCGGAGGTTTTCGGAGCGGTCGGAATTGTGATTGGAGTCGGCGGAAGCGTCGCGGCGATTCGGAACTATTTGAAAGTCTAGCCGCGCGGCGGAGGCAGACAAATAGCGGCGAATTGCGTAAATGTAAAACAGGAGATTAGAATATGAAACGTAGAAAATGGATAGTAATACTCTGTGCGTGTTTGGCGTTATTGTTACTTGCGGCGCTGATTGTACCCGTAATCGCTCAATTTACGGCGGGCGCGGTAAGTCTTAAAGACCAGCTAAAAACGCTGAAAGAACAGCAGAACGAGTTATCCGAGCGGCAAAAAGAGGTTCGTCTCCAAATTAACGAACTTTCCGGTCAAATATCCGAGGTCAGCTTGCGGAAACAACTGCTTGACATTCAAATCGACCTGACGGAACAGGAAATCGAAAACGTAAACGCTCAGATTGAGCTTGTCGTTGACGAAATCGCCGAGAAAGAAGTCGAGTACGGCGCGGTGATTGAGGACGAGAACGCTCAGGTAAGGGTGTTCAAGGAGCGCGTACGCGAGATGGAGGAAAACGGCTCCATTTCGTATTACTCGATTTTGTTCCAGGCGCGAAGTTTCAGTGATTTACTTAGCCGTATTGATTTTATCAGCGAGATAATGCACTACGATGAAGGCGTCGTGGACAGATTAGCCGCCGCCAGAGAGCGTACCGCCGAAAAGAAAGCCGAACTTGAGGACATTCAAGCCGAAGCCGAAACTTACCGCGA
>JAISKY010000133.1 GCA_031260745.1 Oscillospiraceae bacterium | reverse complement strand
TTTTCATCTCACCGCTCGCTGCAGCGGAAATGTCGTTAACTCTGTAAGCCATTTTCCCACCTTTTTACAATGTATTAAGCTCAAAAAAGCTCAAAAAAATAACAGCCTGTCCATTAGTTGTTATTATATCACATTGCTATATACTTTGCAAGAGTTTTTTTAGGTTAAACGCCCCGGTTAAACGCTTCGGCGACGCTTAAACCCGGCTTTGGACTTGACAAAAATTAAACTTGACACGGACTGCCAAAGTGTGATAGAATACTAAGGTTAAACGATTGGAGGTGAACGGCGTGGAAAACGCGATGATTTTAGAAAAACAGTACGACGAACTTTTACAACTGCTTAAAGATAAAAAGTACGGGATATTACACGGGCGATTATCGCAGATGAACGCGTCGGACATTTCGGAATTTCTGGAGGAGTATGTTCCGCAGGACGGACTTGTGCTTACGTTCCGCCTTACTCAAAAGGACAAAGGCGCAAACGCGTTCGCGTATCTTAGCTCCGAGATTCAGGAAGCTATTATCAAGGGCATTTCAGACCGCGAAGTCGGAGATTTGGTTAACGAACTTTACACGGACGACGCCGCCGATATGATTGAGGAACTTCCGGCGAATGTCGTCAAACGCGTTATGCGGAATGTTGACTCTGATACCCGCGACTTAATTAACCGCTTTTTACAGTACCCGGAAAACTCCGCGGGCAGTATTATGACCGCGGAATTTGTTGACTTAAAGAAGAATATGACGGTTGCGGAGTCGTTTGCGCGTATACGAAAAATCGGCGAGGACAAAGAAACTCTTTACACGATGTATGTCGTTGACGGAAACCGTAAACTGGAGGGCGTAATTGAAGCCCGCGATTTACTACTTTCTGACCACAGCGCGGTTATTGACGAGATTATGCACACCAATATTATCTCGGTTAATACTCACGACGACCAGGAGAAAGTTTCGGAACTTTTCTCACGCTATGATTTGCTCGCGATTCCGGTAGTTGATATGGAACAGCGTTTAGTCGGAATCGTTACGGTTGACGATATAATCGACGTAATGGAGCAAGAAGCTACCGAGGACTTTGAGCTTATGGCGGCTATGACTCCGTCGGAGAAACCATACCTGAAAACGGGAGTTTTTACTCTCGCGAAAAACCGCGTACTATGGCTTATGTTGCTGATGATTTCGGCGACAGTTACGGGCAGTATACTGTTGCACTATGAGGAAGCGTTTTTGGTAGTACCGTTACTTGTCGCGCTTATGCCTATGCTGACGGATACCGGAGGTAACGCGGGGTGCCAGTCCTCGACGCTGATAATCCGCGGTATGGCGGTAGGTGAAATATATCCGCGCGACATTTTGCTTGTGCTTTGGAAAGAGCTTAGAGTAAGTCTGCTGTGCGGACTGGCGCTTGCGGCGATAAACTTTGCGCGGGTATTGGTAGTTTATCCGGGTGAGGTACAGGTCGCGTTTGTCGTGTCAATCGCGCTTGTCGCGACGGTAATAATGGCGAAAGTAGTTGGCTGCGTATTGCCGATTGCGGCTAAAGTGTGCAAACTTGACCCGGCAATAATGGCGGCTCCGCTGATTACGACTTTGGTTGACGCCGGCGCGTTGCTTCTATACTTTGAAATTGCGAGGATTATTCTGAAAATATGACAAAACAACCTAATTACGGAAATGAAAGCATTTCGGTGCTTAAAGGCGCGGACAGAGTTCGCAAACGTCCGGGAGTTATTTTTGGCTCCGACGGGTTGGAGGGTTGTCAGCACGCGGTGTTTGAGATACTTTCCAACGCGATTGACGAAGCCCGCGAGGGCGCCGGCAACCGCATAGTCGTTACGCGTTACCTGGACAAGTCTGTCGCGGTTGAGGACTTCGGACGCGGTTGTCCGGTAGACTGGAACGAAACCGAACAACGATTTAACTGGGAACTCGTATTCTGCGAGTTATACGCGGGCGGCAAGTACGCCAATGATGTGGGCGAAAACTACGAATACTCGCTTGGTTTGAACGGGCTTGGCTCCTGCGCGACGCAGTACGCGTCGGAGTATATGAACGTAGTCGTCCGCCGCGACGGTAACACTTACACTCTGCGCTTTGAAAAAGGTGAGAACGTCGGCGGTTTACAAACAGAGCCGTCGAACACTAAGAAAACCGGCACATATATCCACTGGAAACCGGATGTGGAAGTGTTCACGGAGATTGACGTTCCGCTTGAATATTTCACCGAAACAATAAAAAAACAGGCGGTCGTGAACAAGGGAATCAGCTTCATTCTGAAAAACGAGATTGAACCCGGTAAGTTTGACGAACTTACGTTCCTGTACGAAAAAGGAATCGTGGACTATGTGAACGAAATCGCGGGTGACGGCGCGCTGACCGACTGCCATTTTATTCAGGCGGAGCGTAAAGGCCGCGACCGCTCCGATAAACAGGAGTACAAGGTTAAGTTGTCCGCCGCGTTCTGCTTCTCTAACCTGACGAACTTGCTGGAATACTACCATAATTCATCGTGGCTCGAACACGGCGGAGCGCCGGAAAAAGCCACGAAAAGCGCGTTCGTCGCCGCGATTGACGCGTACATCAAGAAACAGGGCAAATATCAGAAGAACGAAAGCAAGATTACGTTCGCCGACGTTCAGGATTGTCTGGTTCTGGTTACGAACTGCTTTTCGACGATGACCTCATACGAGAATCAGACTAAAAAAGCGATAACAAAC
>JAISKY010000130.1 GCA_031260745.1 Oscillospiraceae bacterium | reverse complement strand
GTTTGAACATCACTAACCCTCAATTTGCTCAACGCGTTTTGAATGTCTGCCGCCCTCAAATTCAGTTCCGAGCCACGCGCGGATAATATTAAGCGCGAGCGGTTCGTCAACTATCAGCGCTCCGAGCGCCAGAACATTCGCGTTGTTATGGCTTCTTGCGCGTTCCGCCAGGAAAACGCTGTCGCACAGCGCGCAACGGATTCCGCGAATCTTATTCGCCGCGACTGACATTCCGATTCCCGTACCGCAAACTAAAATTCCGTATTCGGCTTCGCCGGAGACGACCGCGTTTCCCGCGAGTTTCGCGTAAACAGGATAATCGCAGCTATCCCCGCTGAAAGTTCCGTAATCTTTGTACTCTGTACCGGCTGTGTCAAAATACTTTGCTATCGCTTGTTTAAGTTTATATCCGGCGTGGTCTGACGCAATTGCTATCATTAGTTAAAGTACCTCACTTTTCAAATTCCGAAGATAAGCGGTATCGGGTTATTGTTCATAAAAAATTTAACCAGAAATGTTTTCTCTACAACCGACGCGGGAATTAACATTCCGAAAAACCTAAGCGCCCAAGCCAACGCAAGCGCGAATATTACACCCTTAGCCAGTCCCAGCGCGGCGCCGCCGATTTCGTTCAGCAACTTCAACCCGGGTAAATTAAACGCGAGGTTTATCAGATTCGTTATTATCGCGAACACTATCACTATCAGCAAAAACGCGATTACAGCGACCACAGCGAACGAGAACGTATCCGTAATTTTTTCCGTCATCGCCGTATTCAGGCGATAATCAATTTCGGCAAACTCCTCGCTAAGCTCGTCCGCGAGTTTTTCAGCGGCTCCGCTTAGCATTCCGATTTGACCCAAAGCGTCAAGACTTACGCTGTAAACCTCGTCGCCGATAGGGAACGTGTCGTAGTTTTTTTGAGCAGTATCTAAGGTTTTATCTACTAAACCGCTGATAAACGGTTCAGCTACGGGAAAAAGCTCCGTTGAATATGTGTTCGCAATTAAATCCGCGCCCCACAGCGCTACAAATAGTGACAATATTCCGCTGATACCCAGTATCAGCCCTCTGCGAAATCCGTGCCACGTACATAACGCCAGTATACATATTACGACGAGGTCAAGGATTATGTATAATTTCATCGTACTCTCCTGTTAATTAGCTATTGCCGTAACAGCTATAGTTAAGAATTAATGTCAATCCAGTCAGTACCGGAAAAACGCACCGAGCGGCTTTTATCGCTCGCGCGATAACCTGACAGCAGCAGCGTTAAATGATTATCCGTAACCAAATAATCCGAAAGATACTCGTCGGGGAACGCGTAGGCGGAAATCGCAATCGCGGCGTTGTCAAATATTACGGCGCGGTCGCTTCCGATAGCGTAAATCTCTCCGTCCGTAAGATAACCCAAGTCGTAGAACATACAATCGGAGCTTAGATAAGAACCTCTCTCGCCGCCGGTTTCAAGGCTGAAAACTTTTAGTCCGCAGCCGTTTCCGGAAAGTGTGATTACAGCCATAGTATCAGCGCTGGGCGAAATTTTAACGGCGATTATGTACTCGTCGGCGGAGGGCCATTTGTATTCCGCGGTGCCGGATTCGTCGTAGACCGTAATAACGCCTTTATAGCCGCGTTCCTGCGTAATCTCGGCGTACAACCCGGAGCCGGGACTTTCAGCCGGGGTGGCGTAGAATACCCGCCAAACGACAATTCCGGCGACTGCCGCGACGATAACCGCAAGCAGTATTATCTTGTTTCGCATCAATTCACCTGTATTCCGCTCCGGTCATATACAGTCCCTGCGGAGGCGCGGTCGGACCGCCAAGGGTTCGGTTGCCGGAGTTTAGAATATTTCCTATGTCCGCCGGTTCGATTTTGCCCAGCGACACATAAACCAACGTACCTACCATCGCTCTAACCATATTGTACAGAAAACCGTCTGCCGAAACACAAATTCAATTATATCACTTTTTTTCCAAATGTCAAACGCAAAGATTGTTCGTACGGTTGTTTTTACCTCGGTTCCTGTCGAGCGCATAGCCGAAAAGTCGTGAGTACCCAGAAATTCGCGTGTTCCAAGGCTGATTCGCTCCGCGTTAAGCGGTTGAGGATACCACCAAACGCGGTTAGTCAGCAGGGGATTGCGAGTAGGCGCGTTTAATATCCTGTAAGTATATTCCTTGCGGATACACGAGAACACGGAGTGAAAATCCCACTCGACTTCCCGCGCCGCCGATACCGCGATGTCAGGCGGAAGCTGAGAATTAAGCGCGAACGGAATACGCTCCGTCGGTATAGTCGCGCCGGTACGGAAATTAGCGGTGTAACGCTCTGCGTGAACTCCCGCGTCCGTACGTCCGCAACCGATGACCCCGATGCGTTCTTTCAAGATTACGCTAAGCGCGTCCTCCAACATTCCCTGAATCGTCGGGAGGTCTTTCTGACGCTGCCAGCCGTGGTAATTAGTACCGTCGTAGCTAAGCGTAACCGCGATATTCCTCATATCGCTTTCAGCCAATCCGGTAAGAACCTAAGCGCGATTGTAACGGCAAGAACAGCGAATCCCAACGCGAACGCGGCAATGTCCGCTCCGGAGTATTTTAATTGTTTCAGCTTAGTACGTCCGACTCCGCCGCTGTAACAGCGGCTTTCCATCGCGATTGCAAGCTCGTCCGCGCGTCTGAACGCGCTTACGAACAACGGAATCAGAAGCGGAAGTAAAGCCTTAGCCTTTTGCATTAAGTTTCCGCTTTCAAAATCCGCTCCGCGGGCTTTTTGAGCGCTCATTATTTTATCTGTTTCCTCAATCAGCGTGGGGATAAACCGCAAGGCGATACTCATCATCATCGAAAGCTCGTGAACCGGAACTTTGATTTTTTTCAACGGATTAAGTAAGTTCTCCATCGCGTCGGTAAGGTGAATCGGCGAAGTAGTGTACGTCAGCATAAATGTTCCGGTGATAAGCATAACAATGCGAACCAACATTGTAGCGGCGTTGTACAGACCTTCGGTAGTGACGGTTAATCTCCAGAATTTGAATAAAACCGTTTCACCTTGAGTAAAGAAAATATTAATAAACCCCGTAATCGCGATAACGATTATCAACGGTTTTAATCCGCGCAGAATAAGTTTCAGTTTGATTTTTGACGCGGTTATACACAGGCAAAGCATAATAAGCAAAAATCCGAAGCCGTAAAAGTTACCGCACAAAAACAGCGCGACCACATAAACGAATGTCAGTACGAACTTCGTTCTGGGGTCAAGCCTGTGTACTATTGTTGTGCCGGGGAAAAACTGCCCCAACGTAATGTTTTTCAGCATACTTTGCATTAATCAATAATTAGTAAGTAACAATTACTAATTATAAATTATCCTTTGTATTTGTTTATTTCTTTTACCGCTTGTTCGACTGTGTACACGGACGGTGAAATCGGAAGTCCTAATTCTCGAAGTCTTAAAACTACCTGAGTAATCTCCGGCACATCAAGCCCGATTTCACGCAGACGTTCCGAGTAGGCGAAAATTTGTTCGGGCGCGCCGTTCATCTCAATGCTGCCCTCGTTGAAAACATAAATCGTATCGGCGTACTCCGCGATTTCCTCCATCGAGTGCGTTACAAGTAACATAGTACAGCCGGTAGCTTTGTGGTACTCCCGCAGATTCTCCAATATAAAGTCGCGACCCGCCGGGTCAAGCCCAGCGGTAGGCTCGTCGAGTATCAGAACCTCCGGCCGCATAGCGATAACTCCGGCGATTGCGGCTCGGCGTTTCTCGCCGCCTGACAACGAGAACGGCGACTTTTCAAGTAAATCGGGATTAAGCCCGACGAATTTCGCGGATTCCACGACGCGAGCGGCGATTTCCGTTTCCGGTAATTTCAGGTTGCGCGGCCCGAACGCGATGTCTTTTGC
>JAISKY010000117.1 GCA_031260745.1 Oscillospiraceae bacterium | reverse complement strand
ACGAAATCTACGCGGAGCTTACCTACGGCGGCAAGCACGTTTCTCCCGCCAATATCCCGGAGCTTAAGGAGCGTACAATCGTAGTTAACGGGTTTAGCAAGTGCTACTCTATGACGGGGTGGAGATTAGGCTACGCCGCCGCGCCCGCGCCGGTGATTACTCAACTGACAAAGTTGCACCAGTACGCTATTATGTGCGCTCCTACCGCCAGTCAGTACGCCGCAATCGAGGCTATGAAAGACGGCGACAAGGACATAGAGCGTATGCGTACAGAGTACGACCGCCGCCGCAAACTACTTAACGAGGGGCTTAAACAACTGGGAATAAGCTCGTTCGACGCTAAAGGCGCGTTCTACTTATTCCCCGACATATCAAAATTCGGGCTAAGCTCCGACGAGTTTTGCGAGCGTTTGCTGTTTGAGGAAAAAGTCGCGGTAATCAGCGGAAGCGCGTTCGGCTTAGGCGGCGAGGGCTTTGTCAGAATATGCTACGCCGCCGGAGAAGCTCAAATCCGCGAAGCGCTAGCAAGAATTGAGCGGTTTGTACGGAAGTTGTGAGAGTATCTTTAAGAGGTAAATTTTTATGAATACAAGCAATTCAATATCCGCGCGCGAAGTCAGCGAGAACTTCTCAAAAGCCGCGCGGATTGCAGACGAATACGGAACGGCGGTTATACTAAACGGCAATACTCCGCGCTATCTGCTTGTGGATTACGCTCAATTCCAGAGCGTAACTCACGTTGACGACGAGACCGCAAACGAAATCGTCCGCGGAATTATTCAAAAACATATTCTAGCATTTGAAGAATTGGCGAAATGATTGCGATAACCAAAGAGCAGGTAATTTCTTTTCACAGCGAATTACTTGAAAAGACAGGCGGTTTGCTTGGAATCCGTGACGAAGGACTTCTGCAATCCGCGTTAGTCTCTCCGTTCCAAACATTTGACGGATTGGATTTGTTCCCGTCGGTTATTGCAAAGATTTCCAGAATCACGTACGGCATAATTAAAAACCACCCGTTTGCGGACGGCAATAAACGAATCGGTGTTCTTGTAATGTTAGCGTTGTTGGAGTGGAATGGTATACCGTCGGAATTTACGGACGACGATTTAATACGTATTGGGCTTGACATTGCCAACGGTGAAATGTCCGATAAACAATTATTAAAATTAATATTGGAGCGTATGCGATAATCTGTTCACTGAAAAAAAGTCGGCGGTACACACGCGGAGCGTCTGACAAGACGCGGAGCGTTATACCGCCAAAGATAGGGTTGTGGGATAAAGATATGAACTTCGGGTCGCCGCGTTAACGCGGGTCCCCAAGACCGACTTCCGTCGGCCTCACGCCATTGGATAAGCTGTGTATAGATATTAACACTTTCTATTACATTTGTAAATAGCTTTTTTGCTCGAATTATCACTACTTTTAGGAGCTTATGTCGAATTATGACGAGAAACATTAGCGCAACCTCAATTGCCGAATTGGTAGAGCGGCTTTGCATTGAGGCGAACACATATCTGCCACCCGACGTCGGAATTTTACTGGAGTGCGCGAGCGAATCCGAACCTAACGACGCGGCGCGAGCCGCCTTGGAGGACTGCGTGGAGAACTTCAAATACGCCGCCGGCGCAGGACTTCCGATTTGTCAGGATACCGGAATGGTAGTAGTGTTCGCGGACGTAGGTCAGGACGTTCACATAGAGGGCGGGCTGTTCGAGGACGCTGTTAATCTCGGAGTACGCAACGCCTACGTTAACGGACGACTTCGCTGTTCGATTGTACGCGACCCGCTAAGGCGCGTCAACACCGACGATAATACTCCCGCGATTATCCATACTCGGTTGGTCGGCGGCGACAAGTTCTCGCTGGTAATCGCCCCGAAAGGTTTCGGAAGTGAGAATATGAGCGCGTCCAGAATGTTCAATCCCACTGACACTCGCGAAACAATTGAGGACTGGCTCGCGGACGTAATCCGCGCGGCAGGCTCGAAGCCTTGCCCTCCCGTGATATTGGGCGTAGGGCTTGGCGGAACGCTTGACGCGGCGGCAAGAACGGCTAAACAGGCGCTGCTGCGTCCGGTTGATACTCGCAACTCCGACCCGTTCTACGCGGAGATGGAGCGTAACGCGCTCGGCAAAATCAACGCGCTGGGAATCGGCGCGCAAGGTTTCGGAGGTCGGCATACCGCGCTAGCGGTTAATATTGACGCTTTGCCGACGCATATAGCGGGATTGCCTTGCGTCGTTAACGTGTCCTGCCACGTAACCCGCCACGCTTCGGGGGAATTATAGAGGACAGGAGTTTGTTAGACACCATAAACCGAAACGAAACTATTGTTAAGCAAACGGCAAAAGATACAAACAGAAAATTAATCATTAAACGAGGAGTTTATTATGAAATGTCCGAATTGCGGTGAGCCTGTAGTACAAGGTCAGACGAGGTGCGGCTATTGCGAGTTTGAGCTTACGTGGCCGCTTAAAAGCGAATACGAGCGCAAGGACGATTACCGCTATAACGACCCGTATCATACTCCGACAGAGTATCAAAACCCGCAAACTACAGATATGCAACCTTACGCGCCGCCGGGCGCTAGGTCAGGTAAGCCGTTTGTAAAAAATCCCGCCGAAACCTATAACATATTCTCTCTGATTTTAGGTATACTGGGTATTATATTTCCGTTTTTCGGCTTTCTTTTGGCGATAGGCGGACTGGCGCTGGGTATTGTAGGACGCAAACGCTCCATTGCGGCGGGAGCCTCCTATGGTATGGCAACTGCCGGGATTGCGTTGTCAATAGCGGCAATCGTAATTTCGGTTTTATTAATCGTAATAGTGGTTGCGGCTGTTTATATCGTGTCAACGAGCGACAATTTCTACACCGGTCCCGACATATCTTACGCAAGTATAACTCTGCCGAATGTCTTGCGCTGACGCAAGTTCCGTATTTGAAAAAACAAATCGCGGCTCATTTTCTGAGCCGCGATTGTTATTTTTCTTATTTGTCTATGACCTGAGTTTTTTAATCGCCGAAGTCAGAGCGGGCAGAACTTCCTTAATATCGCCCACAATGCCGTAATCCGCTATGTCAAAGATTGGAGCGTCCGGGTCACGGTTAACCGCGATAATAACGTCTGAACCCGACATACCCGCCAAGTGCTGAATCGCGCCGGAAATTCCGCACGCTACGTACAACTTAGGCCCTACGGTTTTACCCGTCTGACCGACCTGGTGAGAGTGGTCAATCCAACCCGCGTCAACTGCCGCGCGTGAAGCTCCCACTACGCCGTTTAACACGTCGGCTAAATCTTTCACCAACGAGAAATTCTCCGGTTTACCTAAGCCGCGTCCGCCGGAAACAATGATTTCAGCTTCTTCGAGGTTAACCGCGCCCTCGGCGGCTTCTTCGATTTTCTCAACCAAAGCAATCCGAATAAGACCGGTCGGCACTGGAATATCTTCCGCGATAATCTCCGCGCTACGCTCCAAGTCAGGAGGAACGCGCTTAAATACGCTCGGACGTACCGTTCCGATTTGCGGACGAGCCTCCGGGCATTCAATTTCGGCTATAAGTTTCCCGCTGTACGCCGTACGCGACCACTGAATAACGCCCGTATCGGTATCAATACCAAGACCGGTGCAGTCTGCCGTCAGTCCGGTATTCAGCCGCGCGGCAATACGCGGAGCTAAATCCCGACCGATACCGGTCGCGCCGAGCAGGATAGCGGAGGGTTTGTATTTACCGACAAGCTGTTCTAGCGCGTAGGTGTAAGCGTCCGTACTGTAATTGGCGTAGTCCGCTCCATCCACGACAATAACCTTGTCCGCTCCGTATGATACGGCGATTTTTACCGCAGCGTCAACACCGTTGCCGATAACTACGGCAACGAGTTCCTCGCCGACCGCGTTGGCAAGCTCTTTGCCCTTACCCAGTAATTCCATACTTACGATTTTAGGCGAACCGCCTACGACCTCAAAAAACACCCATAGATTCTTATTTTCACTCATCTCAAAACCTCCTTAAACGATTCCGGCGTCACTAAGGAGCGCCGCCAATTTGTCCGCGGCAATTTCGCCGTTTTCTTCTTCGAGTTTAATGCCGCCCTTTTTCCGTTGCGGTACATACGTGTTTTTCAACTTAGTGGGCGAACCGTTCAAGCCTATCAGAGCCGTATCAATTTCTAAATCCGCGACAGTTAATACCGGGATTTCGGCGCGGTTAGCCGCCATTTTCGATTTTACGGAGGCGTAACGCGGTTCATATTCCGTTTTGGAGATAGTCACTACCGCCGGAAGCGCGGTTTCTACGACCTCGTAACCGTCGCCTGTTTCGCGGCGGGCGCGTACTTTTCCCGCGTCAACGGAAATCTCAACAGCGGAAGTTATTTGGGGATAGCTGAGATGCTCCGCTAATTGCACGCCAACCTGAGCGCTATCGCCGTCGGTGGTTTGTTTGCCGCAAAGAATCAGGTCAAACGTCAAGCCCTCGCGAGCTTCCAATACTTTCGCGGCGCCTGACAACGCGTAACTGGTAGCCAATGTGTCAGAATCCTCAAGCAGTACGTCGCCTAACCTATAGGCTTTGTCCGCGCCCACTGAAAGGCAGCTTTTCAGCGCTTCCTTAGCTTGTTCGGGTCCCATAGTCAACGCGAAAATCTTAACCTCGGGGTCGGCGTCTTTTAAGCGTACTGCGGTTTCCAACGCGTAGGTGTCAAGCGTATTGACAACATTAGGAGCTTTGTCAATCGGCAAGGTATTAGTCGCCGCGTCTACTTTTAGCTCATTAATATCCGGTACTTGTTTAATACATACCAATATGTTCATACGATAATCTCCTTATTTACCTATTACTATTCCTGAAATAACCATTTGCTGAATTTGAGAAGTTCCCTCAAATATGGTCAGTACACGCGCGTCGCGGTACAAACGCTCAATCGAGTATTCCTTGATATAACCGTATCCGCCGTGCATTTGTAGCGCGTCGCTTACGATTTCAAGCGCGGTTTCAGTAGCGAAAAGTTTCGCCATAGACGCGGCTTTTGTCACATCGTTGCCTTCGTCCATATTGTAAGCGGCGTTATAAACGAGCAAACGCGCGGCGTTGAGCTTTGTTTCCATATCCGCGATTTTGAACTGCAATGACTGGAAATCCGCGAGACGTTTTCCGAATTGTTTACGCTCCTTGATGTATTTTACCGCTTCGTCCATCGCGCCTTGCGAGATACCGATTCCCTGAGTAGCAACTCCGATACGTCCGATAGACAGAGTTTTCATTGCCGTGATAAAACCGCGGTCAATCTCGCCGAGTATCTCGCTTTTCGGAACGCGAACGTCCTCTAAAACGATGTCGCTTGTCGCGACTCCGCGTAAACCCATTTTGTCCTCGTGTTTACCGACCGAAATTCCGGGTAAACTCATATCCACGATTAAACTCGTAATACCTTTAGAGCCTTTTTCGGGATTCGTCTTAGCGAAGATAACCGCGTTTTTGGCAAACGGCGCGCCGGTAATAAAGCACTTTCTGCCGTTAAGAATATAGCTGTCGCCATCTTCTACAGCTTTAGTCGTCATCGCTCCGGCGTCACTTCCGGCTCCGGGTTCGGTAAGACCGAAAGCCATAAAGTCCTCACCGCTGGCAATTCCGGGAATATATTTCTGCTTCTGCTCCTCGGTTCCGGCAAGCAACATCGGAGCCGTTGACAGAGAGTTAGCCGACGACATTATCAGGCTTGCCGCTATGCTCTTTTTACAAATTTCTTCCATAACGCAAACATACGAACGGGTGTCAAGCCCCTGACCGCCGTACTGCTCCGGGATTTTCAATCCGAAAAAGCCCATCTCCGCCATAAGGTCATAGATACGTTGAGGTACTTCGTCGTTCTTGTCGATGTCATTGGCGATTGGCGCGAGGTCTTTTT
Organism: Oscillospiraceae bacterium; assembly: GCA_031260745.1. GTDB lineage: Bacteria > Bacillota > Clostridia > Oscillospirales > Oscillospiraceae > JAISJH01. Next base: position 2,659 of record JAISKY010000117.1, on the reverse strand, counting down.
CCGCAAACTCCTTGGCTAAACTGCGGATATACTCGTGGTCTTCGTTGAAAAACATATTTTCTCCTCCGTGAAATAATATTTGAAATTCTTAAATAGCCCGATTCGGCTAAGACAAAGTGAATGTCGAGCCAATATCAGGCAGAAAAACCGCAAGCCTTTATGACTCTTGGATTTTTTGCGCGTATGGGCACGAATCCTATAACCATTCCCAAACGTAACAGCTATATTTCTATTATAATGATATTGTCCGGGATAATCAGCGTCGCGTCGGTCGCGGATTGCACGTCCTCGACGGTAAAGCCCCTGGCGATTTCCGTAAGTACAATGCCGTCTTTGGTAATATCCATAACGCCCATTTCCGTTATGATTTTTTTGACGACTCCGACCGCAGTCAGCGGATACGAACATTCTTTCATTATTTTGTGCGAACCTTTAACCGTATGCTCCATCGCTACGATAACTTCTTTCGCGCCGACGACCAGGTCCATCGCTCCGCCCATACCGGGAACGCGTTTTCCTGGAACCATCCAGTTCGCGATATTCCCTCTAGCGTCAACTTGCAACGCGCCGAGGATTGTAACGTCTACGTGACCTCCGCGAATAATCCCGAACGAGGTCGCGCTGTCAAAGAAGCTCGCGCCCGGTAAAACGGTAATGTGAAACCCTCCGGCGTTTATGATTTCGGAGTCTTCCTCGCCGGGTTTTGCCGCTCCGCCCGCGCCGAGTATTCCGTGTTCTGCCTGCAACGTGATACTGACGCCGTCGGGAACGTAATTCGCAACCAGCGTCGGTAATCCGATGCCGAGATTTACTACGTCGCCGTCTTTAAGCTCCCGCGCCACGCGGCGCGCTATAAACTCTTTATTATCCATCTATATATCCTCCGATTGAACAAGCGCGTCAATAAAGATACCGGGAATTGTCACAAGTTCCGGGTCAAGCTCGCCAATCTCCACGATTTTTTTTGCTTCCGCGATGACAAAATCAGCCGCGCGCGCCATAATCGCGCCGAAGTTTTTTGTCGAGCCGCGCATATAGCAATTGCCGAATTTGTCGGCTACGGTCGCTTTAACGAAAGCGACGTTGCCGCGCAACGCGGTTTCCAACAGGAACTCACGGTCTCCGAAAGTACGTTTTTCTTTACCGTTCTCAATAATCGTACCTACGCCGACCGGGGTGTAGAATCCGGCTATGCCCGCTCCACCGCAACGGAGTTTCTCCGCCAGCGTTCCTTGAGGGTACAGCGTAACGCTGTCCGCGTCGTCAATAAGCATTTGCCCGGTCATAGGATTAGAGCCGATATACGAGCCGTGAACTTTGACTACGCGCCCCTGTTTCATAACCTTAATCATATTCGAGTCAGTCGTTCCGGTATCGTTGGAAACAACCGTAAGATTTTTAACCTCGCTGGTTTCCAACAGAGCTTTAATCAGCGTTTCGGGACTTCCTGCCATCATAAAGCCGCCTACAAGCAGGACGTCGCCGTCCTTTAACACTGAAACGGCATTTGCTGCGTGTGTTAACTTTTCCACAGCTAATTCTCCTTTGGGTTTTTAATAGACGTAAAAGCCTTTACCTGTCTTTTTGCCGAGGAGTCCGCCTCTGACCATTTTTTTCAGAAGAGCGGCGGGTCTGTACTTGGAGTCTCCGGTTTCCGAATGTAGGATTTCCATAATATGCAGAACTACATCGTTCCCGATAAGGTCTGACAGCGCAAGCGGTCCCATCGGGTGGTTCGCGCCAAGCCGCATTGCCTTGTCAATATCTTCCGCGGAAGCGATTCCGTCCTGCAACACAAATATAGCCTCGTTTATCATTGGAACGAGGATTTTATTTACAATGAAACCCGGACCGTCCTGTACTTCCACAGGTTCTTTTTCGATTATGCCCGCAAGGTCGTATATTGCCTTATACGTTTCGTCTGACGTGAATATTCCTCTGATAACCTCAACGAGCTTCATCACCGGTACGGGGTTAAAGAAGTGCATACCGATAAACTGCTCCTTACGGTTAACCGCGGTTGACAACTCGGTGATTGACAGTGACGAAGTGTTTGTCGCGAGAATCGTTTCAGGCTTACACAAGCTATCGAGCGAACTGAAAAGCTCTTTCTTTATTTTAGCGTCCTCAATGATTGCCTCAATAATTAAGTCAGAATCCGACACTTGCGCCAAATCCGTGGTGAACGTAATACGCTCGGAAGTTTTTTGCTTGTCCTCCGGAGTAATCTTGCTTCTTTCAACAAGACGCGAAATGCTCTTGTCAAGTCTTGCGGAGGCTTTGTTAATAATGTCGTCCGTAATGTCGCGGACGGTCACATCAAAGCCTTTCAGAGCGAACGTCTGGGCAATATCAAGTCCCATTGTACCCGCTCCGATAATGCTGATTTTTTTCATAAAGCAATCCTTTCGCGCTTTTTCAGTTTGTTATTTGTTTTTGAACTCGGTAACTTTAGTTTTATTCACAAACGCGGTCATAGCGTCCTTTTGGTCCTCCGTAGCGAAGCATACGGCGAACGCCTGAATTTCGTACGCAATCCCCGTGTGAATATCGGCTTGTAAACCGTTATTAATCGCGGCTTTACTTTGACGTACGGCGACCTGAGCGTTACCCGCGATTTTGTTCGCGAGTTCGAGCGTTACATTCATAAGTTCTTCGT
>JAISKY010000091.1 GCA_031260745.1 Oscillospiraceae bacterium | reverse complement strand
GCCCATACAAGCCACAGTAAATCGTCGGAACAGCGCGTACGCACTCCGTGGCGCGGAGCGTGCCACCAGTGCTGAACGTCGCCCTGCTCGTATTGGTGAGCCGCGCATAGCAATATATGTTCACGCGTAAATCGCGAATGCGTATCAATCAGCATACACACGTCCTGTAACTGGTCGCGGAATCCGTACGCGCCTCCGCTTTGGTACAGCGAGCATCTGCCCATAATACGGCTCGCAAGCGTTTGATACGTCAGCCACGCGAAGGTTCGGCTTTCCGCGCCCGCGCCAAGCAACGTATTAACCGACTGCCGCCAATACGAGCGTACAACGTCAAGCGTACAAAGCTCCGGTTTCCCGAACCCGCTTAGTATCGTCAGTTTATCCGTCGCGGAAAACCTCGCCGCCGCGCGGTTGGTTAATCCGGATTCGCCGGTGAATTCAGTTACGCAGTCAGACGTAAGCGTAAATTCCGGAGCGTCGGAGTTTAGCGACTTAATGCGGATTGTGTCATTATCGTAATTAACGGTTACGAGCTTCGCGTCGCATTTGTCCGCGCCTATAACGAACTCACCGCTGTAATCAACGGTGAAATATCCGCGTTTTTCTACGGTAATAACGCGAGTATCCGCGTTCGGGTTAATCCAAACGGTGGTTTTTACTCCGGCTTTTTCCCATCTCGCGAAGCCGAACCCGAACGTAACCTTGCACGGAATCCTGTCGTCAGCGGCAAATAAACTCATTCCGGAGATTGACAGACGCTCCGGTCCGAACTTCGCGTCCGGGTCGTTAAGCCACGGAGTAACGCGGAACTCTCTCGCGTTATCGTACCACATATTGCCGGAAAATCGGTCGGTAACAATACAACCGAGTTTACCGTTAGTAAGAATATTCGACCACGCGGGATTACGCAACGCGCCGCTTGTGACAAAGGTAAAACTGCCGCACGGTTCGTAATAGTATTTCATCAGTAAACCTCCAAATCAACCATAGCCAGCATTGCGGGTAAATCCGGCGATTGCGCGGCGATGAAATAAACTCCGTCGTGAGCTTCGCCCATAGCGGAGCGCGTCGGCTTGCCGTACTCGCCCTCGTCGTGCATTCCGAAAATCAGGTCGTAGCGAACGCCGACCGCTCTAAGCTCGCGGTGTTCGCGCGTTAGCCACCGCGCTTTTGTTAAAGCGTCGGTGTCGCCGTCGGGAACGTCAAAATACAGCGTCGCGTAATCGCCGGAAATCCCGAATTTCCACAGCCCCGATTTATCCGCAAAATCGCGGATAATCTCGTCCTGACGTTCTTTGCGATTTCCCTCACCAAACAGTTTCGCCAGGTAATCTGGAACATTGTAATCGCGAATAACTCTGACTTTGCCGATTATTAATTCGATTGGCGGCAGACTTCCGCCCGCTCTGCGGCGAAGCGTAAGCGAACCGCAATGCTCGTCGCGCTCCGATTCAATCTGGAGCTTATGCAACGCTGGGTGAGCTTCGTAATCTTTCTCCGGAGCCAGCGCGGCGGTGAACCTGAGTTTACCGCGCTCAATTCTCACGTCTTTCAGCAGCAACGTACCGTCCGGAGCGTATACTTTACCGCCAAGCGCGTTAACCAGATTAAGGTTGAGCCGCTTCAACGTATATTTCGATTCGTTAGGGTCTGCGGTTACGTCCGCTTCAAGCGCGTGAGTAAACCTCAAAACGGCTTTTTCCGTTTTACGGCGAAAGAGTTTTCGCTTCCGCGGTTTTTCGTCAACAAGCCCTAAATGAGCCGCTATGAACGGCTCGCGGGTAAACCTACGGACGAATATGCCGCCGTTTAGAGCGTTGTCAATCGCGACAATACTCATTCCTAGGTGGTGCGCCATAAACGCTTGAACAGGAGTTTTGCAGTCCACAGCTTCGCAGAATCCGTATTGGCCGTACGCGCCCAGTTCCTCAAGTTTTTTCAGATTTTCCATCGCTGATTCCGGAATAAACGGCAACGCCAGAAACGCCGAATACGGCGAAAGCACTTTCGTTGCGGCTTTATTGGCGACGTTGCAGTCAATCGCGAGTTTTGGAACTCCGTGAGCTTTATATTTATAATCGCCGGAGTCGTTTTTCTCCGAGTACGCGCTTTCCGAAACGCCCCACGGCTCGGAGTATCTGATTTGCTCCTTTACGCAAAAGTTCAGCGCGGAACGTAACAGCGAACCGCCGCGGTGCGGCAGTAACAAAGCGGGCATAAAATACTCGAACATCGTACCGCTCCAGCTTAGGAGGTCGGCGCGGCTAAGTGTCGCCCAATGTTTTGCGGAAACCTGTCCTGACGCAATCGCGAAGAAACTCGCAAGCCTCGCCTCGCTGCACATCAGGTCGTAGTAACTTTTTGACAGTTCGTTTTCGGAGCAGTCAAACCCTACCGAGAACAACTTGCGCTCTTTATCGTACAGCGCGGAGAAATCCATAGCCAACGCGATAGCCTTAGCGCGTTCCGCAAATTTACCGTTATTCCAGTTTGCGGCGGCAATCAGACAGCACGCGAGATTTCCGCTGTCCGCGGTGGAGACGAATTTAGGCTCCGACGGTAAAAGCGAAACGGTACTGTACCAGTTGTACAAATGTCCGCGCCATTTTGTCAGTTTCTCAACGGAATCAAGCATAACCGAAACCAAGGTTTCGGCGCGTTCCAACGCGATTATTTTAAGGTCGCTCGCGGCGATTACCGATAAAATAGCAAGCCCGATATTTGTCGGAGAGGTACGCTCCGCAACCTTAACAGTACCGTTAAATTGAACATTATCCGGCGGTAATAATCCGCGCCCTACGGTCAGGTAATCTTCGAAATAATTCCAAATGTCAGCGGCGCAGTTCGGCAGATAGTTTTTATCAATTATCGCGTTTTGCCGCTTTTTTTCAGGTTTGGGCGCGGATTCGGTTTCCGCGCTGGTCGTCCAGTCAAGCAAACCCTTACGCGATACGAACTGCCGCCACAGCGCGGCGGCAATAGCTCCGGGAGCGTTCGCCATTCTAAGCGGCATAAGTGTGAGTGAACGCCAATCCAACCTAAGCGGCAAAACCGAGCGTCTTAAATTGCCGAGCATCTTCCATTTGTTCAGTATCGACATATCCGGGTCGCTCAAAAACGGCAGTAACTGCCAGTCGCCGCGAATCCAACGCCGCTCTCTGGTTAAAAACGATTTAAGCGACGTCGGAAATCCGTCGGTGAACTCAACGTCGCCGACGAAGCCTACTCGGAGATACGCGCCCTCCAGTAAGTCGTGAGAAAGCACCTGATTTTCCGGCAATCGGTTTTCCATACACGCGAGGAACGCGTCAATGTTCAGCAATCCCTTACCGTTGAAAGAACCTTCGCCGAATTTATCCTGCCAAAAGTCGCCGCTGGGCGCGCCGTACGGGTCAGTTCCGGCATTTCCGGAGAATACTTTTGCGAACACGCTTTTATTCGCGGCACGAAGTTCAACCCCGATTCGCGGTTGCAGGATTCCGTAGCCTTTAGTCACGATACGCCTTTTCGGGTCAACTTGAGGACTGTTCGCCGGGTGAAGCGCGGTGCCTATAAGCTCGCGTAACGAGCCAATTCCGGGTCTTGTATCCGCGTCAAGCAGGATTAGGAACGCAAACTGCCCCTTGTCCCCGCTAAAAGAGTGGGGCAGAGTGTCGGTAGTTTCAATTTCCGAACGTGATAGTACGCGAGTAGACTTGCTATCCGAGCGCGGTTTTTTCATTGGCAGTTTAACTACCGCAGCGCTTTCTGAGCGGAACAATGACATAACCGCTTTGCGTTCCGAGGGCGATAGTTTTTCGGTTGCGTCACTCTCCGAGTATGACAAAGGCGTATCTGATGGTGACGAAAGCGTATCTGCCGTCATCTCCGCGAGAGGGTAGGGAGGTAGCGTTAAATTACTGGGCAATCCCCTCAAAAAGCGGCATAGCGAGAGAATAGCGCCGCGCTTGCGCTCCCACGGACGCCAAATATTATCGCTTTGGACATACTGACGCGGACGGGTGAAAACGTAAAATCGCTCGCCGTATTTCAGATTAAGCTCGTTGGCGCTGTTAACTGCGCTTTGTATAATCTCGGCGTCCTGCGGCAAAGTTTCGGCGGAGGCTTCTTTCAAATCCGCCAACAGACAAAAACAAATATTATCTTCGCGGTTCGCGAGGTAATACTCCTCAAGTTTGCGGCAAAGCGACTCTCCGGAGCGTTTATCAGTCAACAGCGCGGCGACGGTTACAAGCGTACGCCCGTCGTTGGGAATCCCGCCGGAAAGCTCTATTCGCGGCGGCAGATTAGGTTCGCCGGACAGACGAACTCTGGCGAGTTTGGAGTGCAATCCGGGCAAAAGCAGATTCGCGGTTTCGGCTTCGTCCGCTCTGTTACGTTTAGCTAACGCGGCGATTTTACGGCGGTATAAGGCGCGGCTTGACGGAGTCATAGCTTTGTAAACCGCGTCGCTCAGCAATACTCTGTGTACCGGGCTGATTGCCTCGATAACCTCGGAAAAGTCGAACGAGTTAAGCGTTCGGAACGCCTCAAATACTTTGGCTCTGACCGGGTCGTCGTCCTCCTGTATTGCGCGTTCAAGTTCTTTGAGCAGAAGCCGTTTTAGTACGGGTATGAACACGGAAATTTCGCGTTCGCTGTACGGCTTCAGCTTTTTCAGGTTCACACGGCGAAGCGCGAGGCGTACCGATTCGGCCTCGTTCTCCGCGACATATTCTTCATAGCTGGACAAATCAAAGCTCCTAATTAACGGTTTTTATAAGTTTTCCCGTTAATCAGAAACAATATGCACTGCTCCGCCCAATATCTGGCGCGGTAAAGCGGATTGTTAAGTGAAATAGGCCGAACTCTGACCGAGGTCGTACCCGCTCGATTCGCGCCGAGAATATCTGTAAAAATCTGGTCGCCGACAAGCGCGGTTTCGGACGGAGTCCGACCGCAGCGTTCAATAGCCTCCAAAATTCCGCCGCGCGTTGGTTTACGCGCGTGTTTGATGTACCCCACGCCGAATTGCTCCGCGAACAATCCGGCTCTGGGTTTATTCGTATTGCTGACGATGAAAATCTCCACGCCGCCGTCAAGCATTTTCGCTTTCCAGTCGAGCAATGCGTCGGAGGGCGGTTTGCCGCCGTACGGCGCAAGCGTATTGTCTAAATCAGCCAGCAACAGGCTGATTCCGCGTGAGCGTAACAACTCCGGAGTAAGGTCGAATACTCCGTCTACGATAATATCAGGTCTTAATAACATACGTTAAGTATAACACACTCTTGCGGAATTTACAAGCAAACGCGACGCTATTATTGAGAGGACTTATGAAATTATTTCGGACATTTATAATAATAATAGGAAAAAATAAAAAAAACGCTTGCAATTTTGAAATAGATGTGTTATAGTGATTAAGGAAGAATGATAAGGAGTATGAGAGTGGGCTAAAAAAGCCCACTCTTTTCAGCGAAATACGCTGAATGTATCTATAATGAGCAAACTAATAGACAAAATAACGGAACTGGCGGAGCCGGTAGTAACCCGGCACGGATTGTCGCTGTGGAACGTGGAGTATCTGAAAGAAGGCGGCGAGCGATACCTTAGAGTTTCAATTGACCGCGACAGCGGCGTTAGTCTTGACGACTGCGAAGCGGTAAGCCGCGCGCTTGAACCGCTAATCGACGAACTTGACCCGATTGAGGAAAGCTACATCTTTGAAGTTTCCTCCGCGGGTGCGGAGCGGCTTCTTAAACGTCCTCGCGATTTTGAGCGCTGTATGGGCCGCGGAATACTTGTTAAACTTTACAAAGCCGTTGACGGCAAAAAGGAATTTACCGGTACGCTTGCGGGATACGGAGATTCCGGCGAAGTTACAATTAACACCGGAGAGAATCCGATAGTATTCGCCAAAGGCGATATCGCGAAAGTTCAACTGACACTATAGCGGCTTTTTTAGCCTAATAACTTAATTAAAAAAACAGGAGTAAATCACGATGAATTCGGAAGTTTTTGCGGCGCTTGACCAACTGGAATTTGAGCGCAATATCCCTAAAGAGTATATGTTGGAGAAACTTCAGCAGGCGCTGTTAAAAGCGGTTAAAGAGCAAATGAAAAAAGACGGTAACCCTCAAGCTGCCGAAGGCGCGATGGTGGAGCTTGACGATAAAGACAGAGATATTCGGATTTTTATCTGCCGTACGGTAGTTCCGGAGGACGAACCCGAAGAAGACGATGTTGACGACAGCGACGAACTTGACCACTACATTACCGAAGAAGAACTTGCTGCGGAAAGAGCCGCCGAAGCCGCGAAAGCCGAAGAAGAAGCCGCGAAAGCCGCCGAGTTAGCCGCGAGAATCGAAGCCGGGGAAATCCCGCCTCCGGAACCGGAAGAACCGGAGTGGAAACCAAGGCGTAATCGCGCGATTGAGCTTTCGCTTGAAGAAGCCAGAGCGATTGACCCGAAAGCGGAAATCGGCGACGTTATCCGCGAACCGCTTGAAACCAAGACGTTCGGGCGAATCGCGGCTCAAGCCGCGAAATCCGTGGTTATCCAGGCAATACGCGAAGCGGAGCGCGGACTTTTAGCTGATAATTTCAGCGCGAAAGCGCATCAGATGCTTTCCGGACAAGTTAATAAAGTTGACCCTCGCGCGGGAATGGTTTTTGTCAGAGTAACCGGTATGAACGGCACGGACGATGAACTTGCAGATGCGGTATTACCGCCGGAGGAACAAGTACAGGGCGAGGAATACTACGAAGGTCAGTGGATTAAGGTGTATATGCTACAGGTTAACCGAACAGTAAAACGCGGACCGCAGGTTATCGTGTCGCGGACTCACGCCGGATTGGTTCGCAGACTTATGGAACTGGAAATCCCCGAAATCGGCGAGGGTATCGTCGAGATTAGAGGCGTAGCCCGCGAGCCCGGTTTGAGAAGTAAAGTCGCGGTAAGCTCCAACGACCCGAATGTTGACGCGGTCGGAGCGTGTATCGGTGAACGAAGCAGCCGCGTTGACCGAGTAGTTACGGAGCTTCGCGGTGAGAAAATCGACATTATACCGTACTATGACGAGCCGGAGAAGTTTATCGCCGCCGCGCTTGCTCCCGCCGAGATTTACAGCGTAGTTGTAGAGCCCGGCGTTAAGAAATGCCGCGTAGTAGCTCCGGATAATCAGCTTTCGCTCGCGATTGGCAAAGAAGGTAAGAACGCAAAACTTGCCGCGAAACTGACCGGATATAAAATCGACATCAGACCGTCGAGCGAAGCGGTGGATTATTCCAGTTTGAACTCCGAACAGCTCCAGCAGTTAAGTTCGCTGTTGGAAGCCCCGGTTAATACGGAGGGGTAAATTACGTTGGAAAAAGTTCGCAAAGTACCAATGCGGCAATGCTTAGGGTGTC
>JAISKY010000073.1 GCA_031260745.1 Oscillospiraceae bacterium | reverse complement strand
GCGGTCAGCTTTTCAAACAAATCCATAAGTTTTTCGGCTCAAAGGAACATAAAGCGAAAATTCGCGGACTTGACATCGGGCGCGAGTTGCTTTCGGAAGCCGAAGCTCTTGGTGTGGAGGTTTATCTAAATGCCGTTGTAGCCGGGCTTTACGAAAACAAAGAAATCGTCGTTAGAATCGGCGGAGAGGTCGCGCACTTCAAGGGCGATACGATAATCGTAGCTACCGGAGCAAGCGAGAATATGCTCACTTTTGAGGGCTGGACACTTCCGGGCGTAATGGGCGCGGGCGCGGCTCAAACAATGATGAACGTCAACCGCGTTAAACCCGGCGAACGCGTATTAATGCTGGGCAGCGGAAACGTCGGACTTGTCGTAGGTTTCCAACTGCTTCAGGCGGGCTGCGAACTTGCCGCGATTGTGGACGCGGCTCCGCGTATCGGAGGCTACGGCGTTCACGCGGCGAAAGTCGCGCGAACCGGAGTTCCGTTTTATCTGTCGCACACAATAGTCCGGGCGGAGGGCGCAGAGCGCGTTACCGGCGTAACTATCGGCGAAGTAGATTCAAAGTGGCAGATTATACCCGGCAGTGAGAAACGGTTTGAGGTTGACACAATCTGTATCGCGGTAGGGCTGTCATCCTCAACTCAACTGCTGAAGATGGCGGGGTGCGCTATGGCGGAACCCGCTCCAGGCGCGGGTTATCTGCCCGTATGCTCAAACGTAGGCGAAACGTCCGTAGCGGGCTTGTACGCGGCGGGCGACGTGTCCGGCATTGAGGAAGCAAGCTCCGCGATGATAGAGGGGCGTATTTCGGGAATTGCCGCGGCGGGAAAACTTGGCTTCGCGGAGGAATCCGCCGTAACTTTAAGGCTTGCGGAGCTTGAAACCGCGCTAGATGCCTTGCACGAGGGTATGTTCGCGCCGCAAAATCGCGGTAAAACCGTAGAAAAGACCGACGAGGGCATAGAAATCTCTCAAAGTTTGCTGAAACGCGGCTATCTTGCCGACGATGAAGTGACTAAATATCCCGGCGTTAAAATCAAATCGGGCGTTCACCCCGTTATTGAGTGTACGCAGAATATCCCCTGTAATCCGTGCCGCGACGCGTGTCCTAAGAATTGTATAAAAGTTTCGGGAAGTATAGTCGCTTTGCCGGAGCTTGACGATAGCGCGGAATGTATCGGCTGCGGACAATGTATAGCCGCGTGTTCGGGGCAGTCAATTTTCCTTGTTAACGAGGATATCGGCGGAGGTCTAGCGGCGGTTACGATACCATACGAGTTTCTTCCGCTGCCTGAAAAAGGCGATGCCGGTATCGCGCTTGACCGCTCCGGCGCGGAGCTTGGAGCGGCGGCGGTTACGGACGTTCGTAACGCTAAGGCGTTCGACCGTACGGCGTTGCTTACGTTCACCGTACCGCGGGAGTTAGCGTCCAAAGCTAGATTCTGGAAAAAGGAGGCGGCAGTATGAGCGCGATTGACAGAAACCGTAATTTGACCGAGTACATTCCCGCGGCGGACGATGATATGATTGTATGCCGCTGCGAGGAAGTCACAAAGGGCGAGATTCGACGCGCGGTACACGACGGAATGTTTAATATTCACGAGGTTCGGCGTTTCTTGCGCTGCGGTATGGGACTGTGCCAGGGTCAGACGTGCGCTAGACTGGTGAAAACCATAATCGCTCGCGAGCTTGGAGTATCGCCGGGCGAACTTGCGGACGCTACGGCGCGCGCGCCTACGCGTCCGGTGGAAATGTACATTTTCGCGAAAGAAAGGGGGCGTTCGGAGTGAGTAACGTATCTGACGTAATTGTAATCGGCGCGGGTGTAATCGGAAACGCGACAGCGTATTATCTCGCGAAAAAAGGGTACTCCGTGACCGTTCTTGAAAAGAGCGAGTACATCGGCAACGGCGGCTCAAGCCGTAACGGCGGCGGCGTACGCCAGTCGGGACGTCACCCCGCCGAGTTGCCGCTTGTAATGTATGGAGTACAAAACCTCTGGCCGAACTTGTCAGAGGAACTCGGTATGGACGTTGAGTATTACCAACAGGGCAATCTTAGGCTCGGAAAAACGCTTGAACATATTAAAATCCTTGAGAACCTTACGAACTCAGCCGCGAGCGGCGGACTTGACGTGCGTATGATTGACTACGGTGACGCCAAAGAGATTTGCCCGTATCTGTCCGAGGAAGTTGTCGGCGCGTCGTGGTGTCCTACCGACGGACACGCTAACCCGTTGCTGACGACGCTTGCATATTACCGCGCGGCGCGGCGGCTTGGAGTAAGATTTGTGTCCGGCGAAGCCGCGCTTGAAATCCGCAAAATCGGCGGACGCGCACGGCAAGTAGCGGCTGAAAACGGCGTTTACAATGCGGACTCAATCGTAGTAACAGCCGGAATTGACAGCAATCGGATTCTCGCGTCAGTAGGACTAAAAGTTCCGATGAATCCCGCGTTGCTTGAATGTCTTGTTACGGAAGATTGCCCTCCGATGTTCTATCAAATGCTGGGTACGGCTATGGCGGACTTCTACGGACACCAGAGTAAGCACGGCTCGTTCGTGTTCGGAGGTACTACGGGCTTTGAGCCGTACACGTCGGGAGTGGGAGTTCCGCCCGCGACGCCGAGTTCCGCTCCGGGGACTTGCCGAGGTATTATCAAGTATTTCCCGGTACTGAAAGATTTGAAAATCGTTCGGGCGTGGGCGGGATATATGGACGACTGTTTCGACCACATACCCGTAATCGACACTCCGAGCGAAGTTCCGGGACTTGTAATAGGTTGTGGATTTTCCGGTCACGGATTCGGAATCTCACCGACCGCGGCTGCGGTTTTGGCTCAGCTTGCCGTTGAGGAAACTCCGGTTATGGACATTTCACAATTCAAATACGACCGTTTCAAGGTCAGAGGGTAGAAACTTATCAAAAAAAGTTATTGACAAATGACGACGCGTATGCTATTATGTTCACGTGCAAAGGGGCATACCAAAATTGGTATGCCCCTATTTATAGTTTTGGCGGTGATGTTATGAAAACAGCGGTTGCTCCGGTACAGCCGTTTTTTCTGGTGAAAACGAAACGGTACTTAAAAATGCGGAAACCCTCGTCCCCGATAGTGCATTACTACGGGTTCAGCGCGGACGCGGACTCGGCTAATACCGTTATGGCGGTACCCGATGGCTGCGTTGACATTTTACTCGCAATCGAGGGCGATAAGGCTCACGGAGAGGCTTACGGCTCCGTAACGAAATGCACCGCGATAGACGTCAGAAACGGAGCTGACTATTTCGGCGTGCGCTTTATGCCGGGTCATATACCTAAAATACTTGACGCGGCTATTCCAAGCTTGATAAACGGCAGCGTACCGATTACGGATTTCTCGGGCGGAGCCGACTTGGTTGAACAAATCGCTTTGTCCAAAAACTTCGAGGGACGCGTAGAGCTTCTGCAATCCTTTATCGGCGACGAGTGGCGTTGCGACGATTTGCTTAGACAACTTATTGCCGTGATTACACTTAAAGAGGGCAATATTAACGTGGCGGGGCTGGAGGCGGAAACAGGGTACTCGACGCGGTATATAAACAGAGTTTTTACCGAGCGGCTTGGAATCGCGCCCAAACTTTTTCCGCGCGTTATGCGTTTCCAATCGCTGATACAACGCTTGAATGAGCGTTGCAATATGTCGCTTACAGACCTTGCGGCGGACTGCGGATATTATGACCAGGCTCACTTTATCAAGGAGTTTCACGAGTTCGCGCTTGTCGCTCCGCACGAATACGCTCACGTTGTAGATTTGGAAAATTACTGGAGCAAGATTTTTATGTACGCCTGATTTTAATTTCCCGCCGTCCACTCGCCGCTTTTCCCGCCGGACTTCTTTAACAGGTGTATGTTCTCAATCGCAATATCTTTTTGAACCGCTTTACACATATCGTAAATCGTCAAAGCCGCGACGCTGACGGCGGTTAGAGCTTCCATCTCAACGCCGGTCGCGCCGGCGCAACGAGCCGCGGCGGTAATTTCAACGGAGTATTTGCCGTTATTGTCCGGTGTGTCGTTAAGTTCAAACGTAATGTCAACTCCGGTAAGCGTAACGGGGTGGCACATAGGGATAATATCCGGAGTTCGCTTCGCGCCCATAATGCCGCCGACCTGCGCTGTCGCAAGCACATTGCCCTTATTCGCCGAGGTATCTCCGGCTTTGATTAGCTCAAACACGTCGCGGTTAACGAGTACGCGCCCGTAAGCTACGGCTTCGCGCTTAGTTTCCGGTTTCGCTCCGACGTCTACCATTCGCGGAAGTCCCGCTTCGTTAAAGTGAGTAAGTTCCATCGCTCTACCCTCCTATTTTGTTCATTCCGCGTTGGGAGCGGCTTGGAGCGTCTCCGGACAAGCCGTCGTGAGCCTCCGGTTTGGAGAGTATAGCCGCCGTAAGCGCGCCGCGAAGTTCCGCGCCGTGAAGATTCCTAACCGGGATTTCGCGCGCCGAGTGCAGACACGGCTTTATATTTCCGTCGGCGGTAAGACGTATGCGGTTACACGTCGGGCAGAACGCTCTGCTAACCGGGTCAATCAGCCCGATTCGCCCGTATTGCATAGCGACGCCGCGCTGAACGCCGTTTTTCAAACCCAAACGCTTTATAACCTCGGAGTTGGGAAGATAGCGTTCGCGCCACATATCTTTAGCTTGTCCGATTGGCATTAGCTCGATAAAGCGCAGTTCGACGTCCATACGCTCGGCAAAATCGGCAATATCTTCTATTTCGCCGTCGTTAACTCCGCGCATAAGTACGCAATTCAGTTTAATCGGAGTTAACCCTGCGAGTTTAGCCGCGTCAATGCCGTCCAACACGTTTTGCAATTCGGGAGCGGAACCGCGGCTTCGAGTTAGCTTACGGAATACTTCAGGTTTTAGCGTGTCAAGACTGACGTTAACTCGATTCACTCCGGAGTTTTTCAGCGGTTCCGCGAAATCCCGCAGCAATATGCCGTTGGTCGTAACCGCCAAATCATCAATACCGAGTTCTTTTACGCCTTTGCAAATGTCAAGCAAGCCGCGCCTAAGCAACGGCTCACCGCCCGTAATACGGATTTTACGTATTCCAAGCTCAACCGCGGCTTCGGCGATTTCGAGAATTTCCTCCACGCGCAGAATGTTGGAGTGCTGACGTTTAGTAACGCCCTCGGCGGGCATACAATAGTCACAGCGTAAATTGCACAGGTCGGTAACGGAAATACGCAGGTACGTAATCTGCCGTCCGCAGTTGTCGGTCACAGTTCAGTTACCTCGTCGCCCGCTTTGACATCGCCGCCCGTGAGAACTCTCGCGAATACGCCCTCACGCGGCATAACGCAGTCGCCCGCTTTTTGACGTATTACGCAATCGTTGTGACACTCTTTTCCGATTTGAGTAATCTCCAGTTCGGCTTCGCCGATTCTTAGACGCGACCCGATTGGCAAAGTCCGAACCTCCATACCGTCCAAAAGTATATTCTCCGCGAACGCTCCGGGCAAAAGCGGGAAATCAATCTTATCCTGTAACTTGTCAACGCTTGACTTAGCGAGCAGACTAATCTGTCTGTGCCACGTTCCGGCGTGAGCATCGCCCTCAACTCCGTGAGCCGGTCTAAGCGTGATTACCGACTGCGGAACTTTCTGCTCACCCTTTTTTTCGCTCACGCAAACCGCGATTACTTTAGCCATATTATAATCTCCTTCCATAGTATAAAAACGAATGATTTATTAGCAACATTCGGTACGCGCAACATACTTAACAATAACTTTATAACAAATATATCATTGTTACCGCTGATTGTCAAGCGTTTTTTCACAATCAAAACGAGCGTTTTCACCTAAATAGTAAGATGTTTTTGCATAAAATAGCCTAATATTTTGGTTGATATAATTTTTCCCTTGACAAATGTAGAAAAATGAGTTAATATAAAGGTAAATTAATTAGCATATACGGAGGAATGCGTAAATGGCACTTTCTCAGCAGATAAAATGCGAAAGTTGCGACCAAATGTACCCCGCGTCAAAAAGTAAATGTCCGTATTGCGGAGCCAGACGTAATGTTA
>JAISKY010000063.1 GCA_031260745.1 Oscillospiraceae bacterium | reverse complement strand
ATTAACAGCCGTCGAGCCTAAAACCAAACGGGTATTCGCGCTGAAAGAGCGCGTATTGCTAGCGGTCGCTCTGCTGATTGGGTTGCTGTTCGATAGGGTTGTGCTGACATACGAAAGTTGGTCGTTCAGCTACCTCGGAGGCCTGGGAACCGCGTTCGGAGTATTCTGGCTGTGTTGGCTGGCGGCGTTCTACGCGTTTAGCTGGAAACGCCTGAAAGTCAAGCCGGAGTTGTGGTACGTCGCGGTATGCTCGGCGGCTTTATGCGTGTGGAACTTCGTATACAGCGGAAACGTAAACTACAGAGCGATAACAATGCTTGCGCTGCCGGCGGTACTGATGGCTCACGCCCAGTACGCGGCGGGCGATTATACGCTGAAAGACTCCGGGAAACTCGCGGCGGCGTGGCTGATTGGTTGGGTCGTAAAACCGTTCAGCGCGATTCCGGAGTGTTTCGGAGCGTCCGCGGCATTGCTGTCCGGCGAGAATCGCTCCACGGTTCGGAAAGCTCTAATCGGAGCCGGAGCGGCGGCGCTACTACTGTGCGTGATTTGACCGCTGCTTAGCGGAGCCGATAAAATGTTCGGGTATTTCCTCGCGGAAGTGTTTGGAGAGTTCGATTTCTCGTCGTTTATGGCTCACGCGATTGTCACGCTGATTGCGTTTGTATTGTTTTACTCGTTTATTTGGAATATCGAGTTCCGAAAAACCGAAACCAAACCGGAGAGTAAAACCATAGCGATAGATGCGGTAATTTGCTGTGTCGCGCTTGGAGTAGTATGCGCGGTATACGTCTTATTCTGCGGAGTATCGTTTACGTATTTGTTCGCCGGGGCGGGACTTCCGCCGGATATGACTTACGCCGAGTACGCCAGAGAGGGCTTCGCCCAAACCGTAACCGTCTGCGCTATTAACCTGATTGTGTTTGGAGCGGCTTTGCGATACGGCGCGAAGCATAAAGCCGTTTCGGTTCTGATGTGTATATTACTGGCTTTGACGGCGGTAATGCTGTTCTCCGGATTCGTAAGACTGAAATTGTACATTGACGTGTACGGACTGACGTGGCTTAGGCTGATTTCGGCGTGGTTTATCATTTACCTCGCGGCGACGATAATAATCTGCGCGGTAAAGATGGCGATAGCGAAAATTCCCGCCGCCGCAATCTGCGCTATGATTTTACTTGGTTGGTATCTTGTACTTGGATTCGCGAACCCCGATAAACTGACCGAAAACTACAACCAATCGTATTACTCGGAAGCCGCAGATAGTGTGTAAACGTAGAATTTACGCGAATAGCGGCAGCGGCAGACCACCGTCTGCCGCTGCCGCTTTTTATATCGCATTGTTTATCTTCGTGTACGGTATTTTGCCGCCAATAGCGTCACGAACAAATCCGTCAGAATAACGCGCTCGTCCGCGTTGGAGCTTTTGCATCGCGTATCAGCGTCCGCGCATAGCAGTATCGCGTTCGCGCTCCAGTCCAGCATAGGACTTCGCCGACCGAACCTAAGCTGTGACTGATATTCGCGCCTTAGTTTCCACGACAGCGCGGCGATTATCGGAATCGCCTGCTCGCGAAGCTCGTCCTTATGAAGCTCCAGCAAAGTACCGAACATTCGCGACGCGTTGCCGAACTCTCCGCGTATAATCGCGTCCGCGACCTCGAAAACGCCCGCTTCAAGTTGAGGCGGAGTTACCGCGCGTATGTCGGATTCCGTAATCTCAACTCCGTTAGAGTACGCTGATATTTTCGCGATTTCGTTGCCCAAGGTATTCATCAGTCTGCCGCAATAGCGAATCAAAAACTGAGCGTTTTGCTTGGATATAGATTTGCCCTCCGCGCCGAAGTGACGCTCAATCCAGTTGATAAGCTCGCGCTCGTCCTGAGCCTTAAACTCCACAATTTTCGCGTACTTTTCAAGGGATTTCCATAACTTGCGGCGTTTGTCGGGTTTCCACTCTACCGCGCTGTAAACGAACACCAACCGACACGTATCCGGAATGTCGCCGATAAGCGATTCAAGTATACCCGCGTTCGCTTCGCCGAAGTCGCGGGCGAATATGTCTAAGTCGCGAACTTCGATAAATACGCGGTCGCCGCTCATCGGCATCGACTGAACCGCTTCGGCGACGTCACGCATTGAGGAACTAATTCCGTCAATCTTCTTATAGTCGAAGCCGCCGACGCCCTTACGCATTAGTTTGAGGTAATGCTCACGCAAATACGCCTCTTCGCCGTACAAAATGTACAGCGAGGACAGCGTACCTTTACTTATCGCCTGTTTAAGTTCGTTCATAATTTACCTGTTTCAATCACGGAGACGGCGATGGCGAGGGCGGCGGGTCAGGGCCCTTAACCGCTTCTGACAGCGGATAAAGTTTCATATTGCCGACTTCGTCCTGAACTATTACCGCGTAGATAAACGTCTTGCCCTCTCCGGGAGCCACAACGTCCGTTGAAGTCAACGCCATACCGGAGCGTTCAAGGTATCCGTCCTTGCGAATATCCTCCAGCGTCGTTGACGCGCCTTGCTCGATATGGTATACGTAGTACATCAGCAGATGGCTCGGAGTACCAAACGAACCGCCGTCTGTATCGCTCGCCGCGCCCCACGACAGCGTTTTCAACTGTGAATTTGTATGCGCAGTTACCTTTGGCGCGCTGCCGGCTACAGGGTCTTTTTCGTCGATTCCGAATACTTTTAGCTCGTAGCGCACAGCGTTACCCGCGTTGTCCTGAACAACAACCGTATAGCGCAGTTGTTTATTCTTTGCCGGCTTAACCGTAAAACTGGTTATATCCAGTCCCGACTCTACGACTTTTCCGCTTTCAAGCCAGTCGTAAACGGTAATCAGGTCGTCGCGGTCGGTTTCGTACAGCGTATACTTCAAATATTCCTGCGGAGTAACGTCGTTTACGTCACGCGCTTTCTGCCAACTTAACTTATAATCCGAATCCGACAGCTTTTCAACATCAAGCGTACTCGACCAGATTGTCGGAGCGTCGTTATCGCCCTCAAGCCCCATATTCAGCGGAGTGTAACACGACTTATTGCCGTATTCGTCCATTACAATCACGTTAAAGTAATATTTTGTGTCCGTCTTTAGTCGCGTAACCTCCATCGTCAGAAGATTCGCGGTATAGACCGAGTTCGCGGGAGTAGCGTTTTGCTCCAGTCCCTCAACCGTGTCCATTCCGTACTTATCCGCCGAGTAGTACAGCATATATCTCAGGTTATTCCGAACCGTAGTATTGTCGCTGGCGGGTTTCCACGTAATCGTCATACGGTCCTCTTTGATGTTCGTCGCGAGCAGCGCCATATTACCCATCTCCGGAGGGCGAGAGTCCGTCGGCAGATTATACGTTTTCGAGCCGCCGCTGTCGTTATTGTATTCGTTACTCGCGAGGAAAACTTTCGTCGCGGTCGGAACCGTAACTTTGTTAGGATGAATCTCAAACGACGAGCCTGACGCTCCGCCGTCTATATTTACGTTGCTGATTCGTCCGCGCCCCGTAACGATGACAGGTTGTTTAACTTCCATATTGCTGACGTAACTTGTCGGGTCCATCACCAAATTCGAGTTGTACGCGTCAAACGTAGCGTTCATAACGACTGCGCCGTTAAGCTTAAACGTATTGTTTGCCGCCGTGACGTTAAGCTCCCGAATTGCTCCCGTGAACGTCATAGGTCCGGAACCGGGCGCAACCGTAATCTTCTCGATTATTCCCGAAACTCCGCCCGTAACCGTAACCGTATCTTTAACTTTCAACTGGCGAATATCGCCAAGCCGCGTCTGACCGTTTAGAATAATCTCCTTACCGCCGCGAATGTAGACCGAGCCGTTAACCGTAACGTCCGTAAGCGTAACTTTTCCGCTTTCGCCGACGCCCTCCGAGATTATCAAATCTCCGGTAATAGTCGCGCCGCGGATTTCGACGTTATCCGTATTGATTATTACGTTGCCCATACTGGAAATGGTGTATACTCCGGTTTTGTAATACAAACCGTTAACGATGATATTGTCAAGCATCTTGACCGCTTCAGCGCGAGTCATTTGCTGTTTGGGGCTGAAGTAGCCCTCGCTGCGTCCGCTGACAAAACCCAATTCTTTCAGCGTAAGTACCATATTTTTCGCCCAGCCGGAAATTTCGCTTTGGTCGCGGAACGACGCGAACGGCGAATCGGACGGAGTAATCTCCATCGCTCTGCCAACCATTACCGCCGCTTCCTCGCGGGTTACGGGCGCTAACGGACGTATATAGCCGTAGCTTCCCTGCATTACTCCCGCCGCGACGCACTTTTTCAGCGCGTCAACCTGTTCCTGCGGGAGCGCGTCCGAGTTGAGGTCGTAAAATCCCGTGGTTGAGGTCGTCTTATACTTCATCATATTCGAGATAATCAGCGCAAGCTCGCCCCTTGTGATGAAATCGTTCGGACGGAATCTGGTATCAACGTCCGATTCCTCAGATGGAGGCGGAGAAACTCCGCGCCGTCCCACGTTCCCGGAGGGGCTTTGCTTAGGCGCCGGAGGAGTCTCCGGAAGCGTAAGAACTCCGTAATCCCACCAGCGGTCGATTACGGCTTCCGCCCAACTTCCGGTGATGTCGGTAAAGCCGGAGGTCAGCGCGCTGGCGCCGGGCGCTCTGAACGCCAAAAAACTAACCGCGATACAAATCGCCGCCAATAAACATATAATTCTAGTTTTCATATTTGCATACCTCAATATTATTATCGTTCCTTTTTATGAAAAATTAACCCGCTTTTGAAAATTAATATGAAAACTAAATTACCGCAATAGAAGCAAAGCGGAGATTTTGCGCCGAAGCGCAGACTCAACATCGACCTTTCCGGAAAAGACCTTATTATGGTTGACAATGGGCATTTTATGTGCTACTATATTAGTGGATAAATTTACATATTCTCGAAATGTTAAAGGAGCATAATTACCAATGAGATACAAAAGAAAATCGAAAAAAATCATCTTCGCCATTGTTGGCTTAGCTGTAATCGCGGCAATAGCGTTGACCGTATTCTTATGGAAACCGTGGGAGAGTTTCGGCTCGGAGGCGCAACCCGGACAGCGAGGCAACACGGTGGGC
Source organism: Oscillospiraceae bacterium (assembly GCA_031260745.1). Taxonomy (GTDB): domain Bacteria; phylum Bacillota; class Clostridia; order Oscillospirales; family Oscillospiraceae; genus JAISJH01. The sequence continues at coordinate 118 of JAISKY010000063.1, read as the reverse complement.
AATACCTAGTCGCAGATATGTAGTCGTTTGACCAAGCGCATAGCAAGATATTGGTGGTAAATAGCTATTTGACTAAAGTTATGAGAACAATTAACGATATACTATACATAGCATACAG
>JAISKY010000057.1 GCA_031260745.1 Oscillospiraceae bacterium | reverse complement strand
TTGAGATGCCGGAGATGAACGGCTATGAAGCGATTAAACTGCTGAAAAAAGAATCGAAGTGGGCGGAGATTCCGGTAATATTTCTTACCTCGAAAACAGACGAGGGCAGTGAGTTGGAGGGTCTTACTCTCGGCGCGATTGATTATGTGGCGAAACCGTTTTCCGCGCCGCTTTTACTGAAGCGCATTGAAAATCATCTTACTTCCGAATCGCAGCGGAAACAATTGAAAGCCTTCAACTCCACGCTTGAGGACAGAGTGCGGCAAAAGACCGAGCAAGTATTCCATCTGCAAAACGCGGTACTTAATACGGTAGCAGACTTGGTTGAATTCCGCGACGACGTTACCGGAGGTCACGTTGTTCGTACGCAAAAGTATCTGGAAATTTTGCTGGATAAGCTGATTGAAGATAATATTTACACAAAAGAAGTATCCGCCTGGGATTTGCAGTATCTGCTTCCCTCGGCTCAACTCCACGATGTCGGCAAAATCGCGATTAGCGACTTGATACTGAATAAACCCGGAAAACTTACGCCAGATGAATTTGATGTTATGAAAACACACGCCTCAATCGGCGCCGACGTTATTAAAAAAATTGAGAAGAACTCCGAGGAATATGTTTTCCTGCGTTACGCTAGGAGAATTGCCGGTTCGCACCACGAAAAATGGGACGGTTCGGGCTATCCGAGCGGACTAAGTCAGGAGGACATACCGCTGGAGGGTCGCCTGATGGCGATTGCCGACGTATATGACGCGCTGATTTCAGCCCGTCCGTATAAAAAGCCAATCACCACGGATATGGCGAAACAAGTCATAGAGGGCGGCAGCGGTACGCATTTCGACCCTGTTTTAGTCGCTGTGTTTTCGTCGGTTTCCGATAAATTCGCGGAAGTAGCCAGAGATTTCTAGGCTACGCGTTATCAAACCGATATACGCGTAAGTCCGCAGATATACCGGTATTTCAGCTATCAAAATTGATAGCTGATTTTTGTATATTTTACCGTTCTATTCATTTTGAAAAAATGCTTGCATTTGCAAGTTGAATGTGGTATAATTGCAAAAATACAAGTTGAGGAGGACAATTAAAATGGCGATTACTAAAACACTGAACGTAGAGGGAATGTCTTGCAAACATTGCGTTATGAATGTTTCAAAGGCATTAAGCGCAATTCCCGGAGTAAAAAAAGTGGACGTCAACCTTGACAAAGGTTTGGCGAAAGTAAAAATGGAATCTGACATCTCCGACTCCGTTTTCGGAGCCGCGATTACCGAGGCTGGATACGACTTCAAGGGGGTCGCCGCTTAATGAACAATTACGATGTGATTGACATTAAAGACTTAATCCAGGTGCGCGAGGAACAAGTTAATTATTCAAAGGACTTTGTCGCCAAACTTTGCAATGAATTTACGGCTCACAACCAGATTCCGGACGCCGAATACGCTAAGTCCAACGTAAAGCGCGGACTTAGGAACGAGGACGGCACCGGAATTATGGCGGGTCTTACGCTCATCGGCAGTGTCGTAGGATATTACGTACGCGACGGCGACAAAGTTCCGCAGGAAGGCAAACTTATCTACCGCGGTATAGACGTGGAAGATTTGATTCACGGGTTTATCGCCGAAGGACGGTTCGGCTTTGAGGAAACCGCGTATTTAGTCTTATTCGGCGCGCTGCCGACTAAGGAACAGCTTGATTTGTTCCGTAAAATAATCGCGGAGTGGAGTACGTTGCCGCGTAATTTTACGGAAGATATGATTATCAAAGCTCCGAGCCGCGATATAATGAATAAGCTCGGACGTTCGGTACTCGCGCTGTACTCGTACGACGTAAACCCGGACGACAGCAGTCTTGCATCGGAACTGTTTCAGGCAATCCGTCTGATTTCCAGAACTCCGACAATCGTCGCTCACGCGTACGCGGTCAAACGTCATTATTACGACGGCGACAGCTTGTTTTTGCACGACCCTAAGCCGGAGTTGAGCATCGCGGAGAACTTTCTGCGTTCAATCCGCCGCGACGGTTCATATACCGACGAAGAAGCTAAACTGCTCGACCTGTGTCTGGTTCTTCACGCGGAACACGGCGGCGGTAATAACTCCGCGTTTGCTTGCAGAGTGTTGTCAAGCTCCGGCACGGACATATACAGCGCGATTAGCGCGGCGGTCGGCGCGCTTAAAGGTCCGCGTCACGGCGGCGCGAACGCGATGGTTATGGCTCAGTTCGACGAGTTGAAAGCTAATATTAAGGATTGGACAGACGATAACGAGGTGCTTGCGTATCTTGAGAAGATAATCCGGAAAGAAGCCGGAAACGGTTCCGGACTGATTTACGGATTAGGTCACGCCGTGTATACGCTAAGCGACCCGCGTGTGGACATACTTAAAAAATTCGCGCGTCCAATCGCGACTCAAAAAGGACGGCTTAACGAGCTTAAATTGCTTGAATCCGTCGAGCGTCTTGCTAAAGTCGCGCTGAATAACGCCGGCAAGAAATCAGTAATCTGCGCGAACGTGGATTTGTATTCCGGGTTGGTTTATTCGCTGCTCGGAATCCCGAAAGAATTATATACTCCGCTGTTCGCGATTGCCAGAATGGTAGGTTGGTGCGCTCACCGAATCGAGGAGGTTTATCACTCCAACAATAAGATAATCCGTCCCGCGTACAAGTCGTTAAGCAAAAGCACGGTATTTGTACCGCTGAACGAACGCGGTTAGACAACGTACCGCTATACTGAAAAATATACCAAGAAAAAGCCGCGTCCTGGCGACGCGGCTTTTTTGCGCGGCGGAACGCGTTGCCTATCTAAACGCTTCGCGCAGACGCTCAATTATCTCCAGAACTTTGAACTTTACTACGTAGCCTTTGTCGGAGCCTGTAATCAACTCCACCTCGTCGTCAGACAACAGCGCGAACGCGTCCTCGCTGTCAAACTCCGTTACCGCTTCGACGCAAAGCGGCGGGAAAAGAACGCACCACCAGTTTTTGCCCTCGCCGGAACCGATTACCGCTCTAAGCGCGGTATACTCGCCCGCGGGCAGATTGAACGTGTCGTACTGACGCTCCGGGAAACGCTCGGCGGTAAGCGTCAGCGCGATTCCCGGAAACAACTTACGCCTAAGCTCCGGCAAAGCCGAACTTAGCCGATTTTCGGCGTCCTCGCGGCTTTCCGAGCCGTTCAAAACCGGAGCAAGTTCCGCAAGCAGTTGGTCGCGAACCTCCAGTTTATAGGTCTGGTCTGCCGCGCTGTCGGAGTTCGCCACGACGTGCAGACGAATCAGCTTCGACGCAAGCTCGGTTTGTTCGCGCTCCGCGAACGATAACGACAATACTCCGGTAAACAGAACCAACGCGATTAGCAGCTCCACCAAGCGTTGTGATTTCAACATTAACAATACCCTCCCGTCTGATTATTGACAGGAAAATAGAAATTAAACCACAAATTCATATCGCGATAACCGTTGATGATAGGCAACCGCTTAACATTATTAAATAAACAAAATAATCAGACGCCGGAAGCCTCGCGGATACTCTCACGGAGAAATTTCCAAAAAAATATTGTAAATCCGCTTGCAATCCGGCTCGTAATGGTGTATAATGGGCAAAACACAAAAGGAGTGAGAAAAATGCAGGATACTGAAAATATCGTAATACCGGGCGGTGACGGCGCGGAGGATTCCGTTGGTCATAAAATCAAATGGACAGGATTCGTTGAAACTACGTTGGTAGACTTTTTCTCCGCGTATAAGTTGGAGAAACTTCAGGTAGAGGACGGTAACGGCAATAAGGCTAAACTTAGCGTTACCAAAGACAACGGGATTAAAATTGAGTTATCGTCCATAAGTATTATCTAGGGCGAAACTGAGATAGGAACTATGAAAAAAGTAAGAATTACCGTAAAAGGCACTCAAACCGTGCCGGAGAACCCCGAGGAGCGTATTGAGCTTCTAACCGACGGACATTACAGTCACGCGGCGGGCGAGAGCGTACTTACATACACCGAGAGCGAGCTTACGGGTATGGAGGGCGTCAAGACGACGTTCCGCGTCAATAATCAGGGCATAATAACCCTGACGCGCGAGGGCGAGGTTAACTCCGTGATGGTGTTTGAGCCGGGTAAGAAGCAGACGATACTGTACGATACTCCGTTCGGAGTTACTACGTTAGGCGTTGATACGATTAAAGCAAGTTCCTTGCTTGGGAATCGCGGCGGCGAGCTTGAATTGGAATACGCGCTGGACGCGGGTAATCTGCGCGTCGGCGTGAACAAGTTCAAAATCAAAGTCCGTCCTATGTAGCGGAGAGCGGCGAATAAAAACAACCCTGCTAAACCATAAGGGCTTAGCGGGGTTGTCTTATAAATTAAATATGGATTGAACTTTCATTATTCTTTGTAGGGTACAACTTTGTTGCGTCCCGTTTTTTTTGCGGTATACAGGCATTTGTCCGCGTGAGCGATAAGGGTGTTAGAGTTATCGTCCACAGTTGGTACGACAGTCGCTACTCCGATACTTATGGTTACCGCCGTAGTTTTTTTGCCGTCTACCGTCGGAACTTGAGTAGTAGCTACGTTTTTTCGGATTTCCTCCGCAATCGTCATAGCTCCGTTAAGGTTGGTTCCCGGAAGTAAAACGCCAAATTCCTCTCCGCCAAGCCTCGCGGCAATGTCGGTAGGACGCTTCGCCGAAGCGGAAAATATTTTCGCGACCGTTTTCAAAAGAATGTCGCCCTGAAGATGTCCGTAGGAATCGTTGTAATTCTTGAATTTGTCAACGTCCAGCATTAAAAATGAAATCGGTTGTTT
>JAISKY010000304.1 GCA_031260745.1 Oscillospiraceae bacterium | reverse complement strand
TATACACCTATATTATTACAATTTCAAGAAAAAGTTGCTTTCGTGACAACTTTTTCTTAAAAACATACAATTTTTACATAGAACGCGTCTTAATTACGCGGGCAATTGAGCGAAGATACGCAAAAAAATGTTGACAAACGCGCTTGACTGTGGTATGCTTTATTAAAATAAAACACTTTGGGACTGTGGTTATGGAAGTCGGGTGAGCCGTCAGGCAATTCCCGCGCAAGGCCGTTACCGTGATTCGCTTTTACGCGATAAGCCGGATACTTGCCGCCGTCTTTGCCGTCAGAATGTTGGCGGAGTATTCGGCTTTGCGGATTTCCGGAGCTTTGGATATTGAGGACACAGCGTTGCCGCTTGTGTTCGATTTGTCTGATTTTGTCGTCCGCGAGTAATCGCGGGCTTTTTTCGCGTTTTGCCGCTTAATTTTGATTAGCGTAACGGAGAAATACTTTGAAAAACAAAAACGTACTGCTTGCCGTTAGTTTCGGTACAAGCAATCACGAAACCAGAGCCGCGACCATCGGCGCGATTGAGGACGCGTTACAGGCGGCGTACCCCGACTACGAAGTACGCAGAGCGTTTACCAGTCAGATAATAATCGACAAACTGCGGCGGCGTGACGACATACATACGGACAATGTTACTACGGCTATGTCCAAACTTGCCGCGGAGGGCGTTAAGCGCGTTGTTGTTCAGCCGACGCACGTTATGAGCGGCATTGAGTACGACGAAATGCTGGATTGCGTTAAGCCTTACGAACACAGATTTGAAAGCGTAAGCTACGGTTCTCCGTTGCTTACTTCCGACAAGGATTTTATTCGCGTCGCGGAGTTGATTACTAAGGAACTTCCCCGGAACGCGTCGCGCCTTTCGGAAAGCGGTGAGAACTCCGGAAGTACCGCGTACGTGTTTATGGGTCACGGTACGGAACACTCCGCGAACTCCGTCTACGCGAGGTTGCAGAATACGCTGAACGCCGGCGGACGCTCGGATTGTTATATCGGTACGGTAGAGGCGGTTCCGTCGCTTGACGACGTGATAAAGCTCGTTGACGCGTCCGGGGTTAAACGCGTAGTGTTGCTTCCGCTGATGATTGTAGCGGGTGACCACGCGTGTAACGATATGGCGGGCGATGCGAACGGCAGTTGGAAAACCGTATTCGGCAAAAAAGGTTACGAGGTGGAGTGCGTACTTAAAGGTCTGGGTGAGTACCAAGGTATTCGGGAAATATTTGTCGAACACGCCGGAGAAGCGATTAGAGAGGACAAGCGATGAAAGGTATACTATACGGCGTCGGTGTCGGTCCCGGCGACCCCGAATTGATTACGCTGAAAGCGGTTCGGATTTTGAGCGCCGCGGACGTAATCGCCGCGCCGGAACGCGGCGGCGGTCATACCGCGCTTGACATCGCGGCGAATTACATTCGGGGGAAAACGATTTTGCCGTGTCCAAGTCCTATGACTTCCGACAAATCAGTAACCGGAAAAGCCTACGACGAAACCGCCGCCGCGATTGCCGAACAGCTTGAACTGAATAAAAACGTCGCGTTTATTACGTTGGGCGACCCGTCGGTGTACTCGACGTATTTGTACGTTCAGCGGCGCGTAAAGGCTATGGGCTACGAAACCGTAACCGTACCGGGCATAACCTCGTTTTGCGCGGCGGCGGCTGGCTTGTGCGAGGGCTTGTGCGAGGACGACGAGCCTTTGCTGATACTTCCGGCGTCCGCTCCGGACGAGTATATAGATTTGCCCGTTAACAAGGTTCTGATGAAGCAAGTCGCAGCTTTGCCCGCGTTGGCGGAGCGTTTTGCCGAGCGCGGAGCGTCCGTTTCCGCCGTCACTAACTGCGGTATGGAGAACGAAACTATTTTTCGCGGCGCGGAACAGTTGAAAAACGTAACCGGATATTTTACGCTCGTTATTGTGAAAGACGATACGAAACGGAGGAGCGGCGAGTGAATCTGTCGGTATCGGTAATTGACTGGAAAACCGCGAACGTAGAAACGAGAAGCGATTTCGGGTTCTCCGAGCCGGTTGTGTCCGGGTTACTGGGGAAACTCAGGGAATCCGCGGTAAATTGCGTACTTTTGTCCACCTGTAACCGCTGTGAGCTTTACGTTACCTCCGACGACGGCGAATTTCCGGAGCCGTACCGTTTGTTATGCGGCGCGGCGGGACTTAACCCCGACAAATACGCGGCAAACTTCGTCAGTTATTCTGACGGAGAGGCGGTTAAGCACTTGTTTGACGTAGCCTGCGGATTGCAGTCGCAGATTATGGGCGAGGAGCAAATATTAACTCAACTGAAATCGGCGGCGTTGGCGGCTCGCGACGCAAAAAGCTCCGACGGAGTATTGCAAACTCTGTTCAGGTTAGCGATAACCGCCGGAAAAGAAAGCCGTACGAAAGTACGGTTGGTCGGAACTCCGCCGTCGGTAGCTGACTCTGCCGTGCAAAAAGCGGACGCGCACTTCGGCGGGTTGAGCGGTAAATCCGCCGTGGTAATCGGCAACGGCGAAGTCGGTAAACTGTGCGCTTCGCTGTTGTACTCTCGCGGGTGTAACGTAACGGTGACTTTGCGAAGCTATAAACACGGCGAAACAATAATCCCCAAAGGCTGCGGAGTAATAGTCTACGAGGAGCGTTTCAGCGCGATTGACGGCTGTGATTTGGTATTCAGCGCAACCACCAGTCCGCATTTGACAATCGCTTGCGAGCAGTTTATCTCGTTGGAGAAAAAGCCCGCGTTTATCGCCGATTTAGCTGTGCCGTACGATACCGACAGGCGGCTGAAGGGAGTTTCGGGCTTAACGCTGATTGATATGGACGATTTCGACTCCGAGGGCGAAGCGCGTCTGACGTACAATTCCAGCGCGTTAAGCGAAATTGCGGAGATTGAGGACAAGCGTATTGCGGAGTTTTACCGCTGGCTTAACAACCGCGAACGGCTTAATCCACGTCAGTATCCTAAGTTTCCGTTGTTTGTGGACATTAGCGGTAAAAAGTGCGTAGTTATCGGCGGGGGAACGGTCGGAACCCGCCGCGCTAAAGCGTTGCTTAGTTACGGCGCGAACGTAACGGTTATCGACCCCGAAATGCGCGGGTGTATTGACGGCGCGGAAATTGAAAAACGCGAATTTCGCGACTTTGACTTAGCCGGAGCGTTTATCGCGGTCGCCGCAACCTCCGACAGAGCCGTTAACCGTCGTATCGCGGAGTTGTGCAAGGCTTCGGGAATCTACGTCAGCGCGGCCGACGCAAGCGACGAGTGTTCGTTTTGGTTTCCCGCGTCGTGCGTTAACGAGCGTCTTAACGTAGGTTTAGTATCGCGCTTCGGCGAACACGGACTTGTCGCCGAAGCGGCGCGAAAAATCCGCTCACTTATGGGGGAACTATGAAAACAATACGCGTATTAAGCCGCGACAGCCGGCTTGCCGTAGCGCAGTCGGAAATGGTAATTGACGCAATCAGGCGTTATGACGCGGAATTGCCGATTGAGCTTATTACGATGAAAACGTCCGGGGATTTGACGCTTGACCGTACGCTTGACGAGGTCGGCGGCAAAGGTTTGTTTGTGAAAGAGCTTGACGCGGCGTTACTTGACGGTCGCGGCGACATAAGCGTACACAGCTATAAAGATATGCCTACGGAGGATAATCCGCGACTGCCTGTAGTCGCGGTATCAGAGCGCGGCGACCCTCGCGACGCGTTGGTTCTGCCGGTCGGCGTTGATACGCTTGATTTGTCAAAGCCGATTGGCTGTTCAAGCAAACGCAGAGCCTTACAGCTTGCTAACATCTATCCCAACGCGAGGGTTGAGCCGGTTCGCGGCAACGTACCGACCAGATTACGCAAACTTGACGAGGGTCAATACTCCGCGCTGACGCTGGCGGCGGCGGGTTTGAAACGTCTGAAGCTTGAGGACAGAATCAGCCGCGTATTTGAGATTAACGAGATTATTCCGGCGGCGTGTCAGGGCATAATCGCGGTTCAGGATTGCGCCGGAACCGATACGGAGTACCTGAAGCTGTTTCGCGACGAGTCGGCGGAAAAAAGCGCCGCCGCGGAGCGCGCTTTTATACGGCAGTTAGGCGCGGATTGCTTCGCCGCCGTTGCGGTCTACGCGGAACTTAGCGACGGGAATATTCATATTACGGCTATGTTCAACGGCAGATATGGCAATATTACCGTAACGGAACGCGACGGCGTAAGCGGAGCAATTGAACTTGCAAGGAGATTATCCGATGTCTGATATTGGTAAGGTTATACTCGTGGGAGCGGGACCCGGCGACGCCGGGCTTTTGACTTTGAAAGGTTTTGACGCGCTGAAACGCGCCGACGCAGTAGTTTACGACAGGCTCGTGTCCGAGGAAATACTAGAGCTTATTCCCGAACGCGCGGAGAGGATATTTGTCGGTAAGGAAAGCGGTAATCACACCGTACCTCAAAACGAGATAAATCGTATTTTGCTTAGGGAAGCGCAGGCGGGTAAACTCGTCGTAAGGCTGAAAGGCGGCGACCCGTTTGTGTTCGGGCGCGGCGGCGAAGAACTGGAATTGCTCGCGGAAAACGGAGTTCCGTTTGAGGTCGTGCCGGGAGTTACCTCGGCGTTTGCCGTACCCGCGTACGCGGGTATTCCGGTAACTCACCGCGATTATTGCGGCTCGGCGCATATCATTACGGCTCACGCGAAAGCGGGACGCGAGGTTGATATTGACTTTGACGCGCTGACGCGCCTTAACGGTACGCTTGTTTTCCTGATGGGCGCGTCGGCAATTGCGAACATCGCCGGAGGACTTGTCATTGCCGGAATGAATCCCGAAACTCCCGCCGCCGTAGTCGAACACGGTACGCGCTATAATCAGCGTAAGACGCTCTCAACGGTCGCCGAGTTAGCGGAGCGAGGAAAATTTGAAAGCCCCGCGCTGCTGATTGTCGGCGACGTTTGCCGGCTTAGCGGCGACTTTGACTGGTTCGGTAAACTGCCGCTAAAAGGCAGACGCGTAGTTGTGACGCGCTCTAAGGATAACGTCGGAAAATTGAGTGGAATGCTTAGGGAACTCGGCGCGGAGGTAATTCCGTACCCTTGCATTGAAACCGAGGTTTTACGCTCCGAACTGCCGGAGTTATCAAACTACGACTGGCTTGTGTTCACAAGTCCGCAGGGCGTTAACTCGTTCGGCGAGCTGCTTGACGCGAGCGGACGCGACGCAAGAGCATTAGCGTTGTTAAAAATCGCCGCCGTCGGAGCGTCAACCGCGAACGCGCTGAAAGCAATTGGGCTGAAAGCCGACTACGTGCCGGAGAACTACAACTCGACCGCGCTTGCCGAAGGATTGACGGAACTCGGCGCGAAGCGAATCCTGCATTTAGGCGCGGAATCGGGCTCGGACGAGTTTGAAACATTTCCGGTTTACAGAACTAACCTTGTAAATTCCGGCGAGTTAGACTTAAACGGAGTTGACTGCGTATGTTTTACAAGCGCGTCTACGGTGAAAGGCTTTACGTCCGCGGTTTCGGACTATCGCGAATTGAGAGCGGCGTGTATAGGAAAACTTACGGCGGCGGAAGCCGCTAAACACGGCTTCAAAGTCGGCGTAGCTGAAAACGCCGCTCTTGAAGAACTTTGCAAATGCGTAATTAACCTGATTACGGAGGATTAACGTAAAATGAATATAACAATACGACCGCGCAGACTTAGAGTATCCGCGCCTATTCGCAAATTGGTTCGCGAGACCCGCGTTTCCGCCGACAGTCTGATATATCCGCTGTTCGTTACGGAGGGTTCGGGAGTACATAATGAAATTAGCTCAATGCCCGGTCAGTACCACTACTCGACGGATACAATCCTTGACAAAGCCGCGGAGTGCCTTGATGCGGGAATCGACAAACTGTTATTATTCGGGTTGCCAAGCCATAAAGACGAAATCGGCTCTATGGCGTGGAATGACGACGGAATTACTCAACAGGCTATTCGCGGGTTGAAAGCAAAGTTTCCGAATTTGACGATAGTCGCGGACGTGTGTTTGTGCGAGTACACCTCACACGGACATTGCGGAGCGGTTCGCGACGGTGTGATTGACAACGACGAAACTTTGGAGCTTCTAAGTAAAACGTCGGTATCGTTAGCGAAATCCGGCGCGGATATTATCGCTCCGTCGGATATGATGGACGGACGCGTAGCGGCGATTCGCTCCGCTTTAGACGAAAACGGTTTGGTGAATACTCCGATTATGTCATATTCGGTAAAATACGCGTCCGCGTTTTACGGACCGTTCAGAGCGGCGGCGGATTCTGCTCCGCAGTTCGGCGACAGGAAAACCTACCAAATGGATTACCACAACGTCCGCGAGGCAATCAAGGAGGCTAATCTGGACGAAGCCGAAGGCGCGGATATTCTGATGGTTAAGCCCGCGCTGAGTTTTCTGGACGTTATCGCGGCAGTTAAAGCCGAAACGAGTTTACCGCTGGCGGCGTACTCGGTAAGCGGCGAGTATTCTATGATTAAGGCGGCGGGCGCGGCGGGTTATATTGACGAGTACGCCGTAATGACGGAAACCGCGGCGGGAATCTACCGCGCGGGAGCGGATATACTAATCAGCTATTTCGCTCCGGAATTGGCTAAGGCTATTAAGAGAGGTGACTTGGGTTGAGTGAAAATGAACGACTTTTTGAACGCGCTAAACGCGTATTGCCCGGAGGCGTTAACAGCCCCGTAAGGGCGTTCAAGTCTGTCGGAGGTTCTCCGAGGTTCATCGCGAACTCGGACGGCTGCCGTATTACGGACGTAGACGGCGCGAGCTATATCGACTATGTAAGCTCGTGGGGTCCGATGATATTGGGGCATAATCACTCGGTAATCCGCGAAGCAGTCGAGCGCGCCGTCGGGAACGGGCTAAGCTACGGCGCGCCGTGCGCCGCCGAGGTTGAGCTTGCCGAGCTTATGACGGAGCTTGTTCCGGGTTTGGAAATGGTTCGTATGACTTCAAGCGGCACGGAAGCCGTAATGAGCGTTCTTAGGGTTGCGAGGTACGCGACCGGTCGCGATAAAGTTATCAAATTTGAGGGCTGTTACCACGGTCACAGCGACGCGATGCTTGTAAAAGCGGGTTCGGGAGCGCTGACCTTCGGCGTTGCGGACTCCGGAGGAGTTTCCGGCGAAGTCGCCGCGTTTACTCTGACGGCTTCGTATAACGACCTAGACAGCGTTTCGGATTTACTTGACGCTAACCCGGGGCAAGTCGCGGCGGTAATCGTTGAGCCTGTCGCCGCGAATATGGGCGTCGTGCCGCCTCGCGGCGGTTTTCTAAGCGGATTGCGTGAGTTATGCTCCAAACACGGGACTTTGCTGATTTTCGACGAGGTGATAACCGGATTCCGGCTGTCGGTCGGCGGAGCGTCGGAGTTTTACGGAGTTCGTCCTGATTTGTTCGCGTTCGGCAAGATAATCGGCGGAGGTATGCCGGTCGGAGCGTTCGGAGGTTCCGCGGAGCTTATGAGCTACGTCGCTCCGCTCGGAGCGGTCTATCAGGCGGGTACGCTGTCGGGTAATCCCGTGGCGATGGCGGCGGGATTGGCTCAGTTGCGGTACTTAAACGAACATCGCGAGGTCTACGCTCAAATTGACGGTTACGCGGCTGGGCTCGCAAGCGGTTTGACCGAAATCGCCAACGGTAAAGCGACGGTTAATCGCGTCGGTTCGCTATTGACGGTATTCTTCACCGCGCGAAACGTGGATTCCTACTCTGCCGCGAAGTCAAGCGATACGGACAGTTACGGGAAGTTCTTTCATTCTATGCTAAACCGCGGGATATATCTGCCGCCGTCGCAGTTTGAAGCGTGGTTCGTCGGAGCCGCTCATGGCGACAGTGAGCTTGACGCAACCCTGTCGGCGGCTTCATCTTACTTTGACGGCGAATCTCCGAAATAGTGTAGGAGGTACTCGTGATAAGGTTCGCGTAAAAGTTTTTTAGACGCAAAAACTCCGCAAGGTTCAGAAATAAACCTTGCGGAGCGTACTGTTTGCTAATAATAATAAAATTTTCAAAAAACACTTGACAAACAGTGATACGTGTGATACACTTGACACTATTAACACTCTCAATACACTTGATACTGCGGTTTTTAAGTTTGCTGAGAGAACGAAAGGAGGAACCGAACTTGTTTACTATTGACCTGCAATCCCGCAAACCTATCTCCGAGCAAATCTACGACAATCTGCGCGACCAGATAATATCCGGCGTTATCGCGTCTGACGCCAAAATCCCAAGCGTCAGAGAGATTTCGGAGCGCCTGTCGGTCAGTCCGAATACGACGATGAAAGCGTACAAATTGTTGGAGGACCGCGGTTATGTATACAGTTCCGCCGGACTTGGAACTTTCGCGGCTCCGCGTGAAAAATGGCTAGACGGAAACCGACTTATGACGAACGCGGTGGAGTTACTGCGGCGCGCCGTAATCGAACTAACTCACGGCGGCGCGGATAAGGAGCAAGTTATCAGACTTGCGTCGGAAATCTACGAGGAGGTTACAAAAGTATGATTAAGGTATCGGCGTTAAACAAGCGGTTTGAACACGTAACAGCGCTTGACAATTTATCCATTAACGTAAAAAAAGGCTCGATTTACGGGCTTATCGGAGTTAACGGCTCCGGAAAAACTACTGCGCTGAAAGCAATTACGGGCGTGCTTCGCCCGGACAGCGGCGAGATTACGATGGACGATTTGGATGTTTACGAGAACGTCCGGGTAAAACAGAGAATTGGCTTCATTCCCGACGATTTGTTCTTTTTCGGCTCGTACAATATGAAAGAGTGCGCCGGATTCTACAGCAGAATATTCCCGAACTGGAGCAAAGAAAAGTACAGGACAATGGCGGAGCAATTCGGATTGTCGGAACGCCGTAAACTAATACGGTTCTCCAAGGGTATGCAGAAACAGGCGGCGTTTATACTCACGATGTCGTCTAACCCCGACTGGCTGATACTGGACGAGCCGATTGACGGGCTTGACCCGCTGGTTAGGAAACTAGTGTGGAAACACATCGTGGCGGACGTCGCGGAACGTCAGATGACAGTACTCGTAAGCAGTCACAATCTGCGCGAGATGGAGGGTATTTGCGACAGTATCGGAATTGTCAACTCCGGCAAAATGCTCTTGGAGCGCGACCTTGACGAGCTTAGGAGCGACATTCACAAGGTTCAGGTAGCGTTCGGCAATGCCGGAGATAAGCTGAACAATGAAAAACTTGAGGGCTTTGAAATCCTGCATATTGAGGAACACGGCTCAATTCAGCAAATGATTGTCAGAGGCGCGAAAGAACAAGTCGAAACAATAGTGCGCTCCCGCAATCCGCTTATCTTTGACTTGATTCCACTGTCGCTGGAGGAGGTATTTATTTACGAGTTAGGAGGTGGAAATAATGAACTTGGCAAGCTCCTATTTTAAGTTCAGCCCGGCATTGTTCCGGGAAAATCTAAAGAGGTTTTGGACGATACCCGCGTTCGGTATGCTGTGTTACTTTTTCGCGGGCTTATATCCGCTGATTGTCGCGGAAGCATCTTCCGAGCGGTATTACGTTCTGCAAATGACGGCGCGTTTCCTCAATCCGGGTTTTATAATATTCTCGGTGCTGTTCCCGATTATTACGTCGGTTGCGCTGAATCGGTATTTATTCGCGCCGGGTTCCGTATCGGTAATGCACTCGCTGCCGTTTACCAGAGGTTCGATGTTCTTCACGAATATGTTATCGGGTCTGGTGATGATGTGGGCGCCGATAGTGGTGACGTACCTGATTTCGCTGGCGTTTATGCCGAACGCGTATCTTGCGGCAACCGACCCAAATATTGGGTTCTACAGCGCTATCATAGCGGGAGCGGAAACAAGAATATCCGTAGGTCAGATAACGGGCGCGTTGGGGACTTCCCTATTGCTGACCGCGATGTATTTTTTGCTGTTTAACCTTGCGGCGACCGTTACGGGCAATACTCCGATGCACATAATCGGCGGAGCGTTCCTATCCGCGGTAGCGGTAGGGCTTACCGGACTGGTCGGTACGTTAAGCGAAACGATGTTGTTTGGATTCGCGATAGACAGCGATATGTTCATTAATCTGCTGTTAAGGCTGACGCCGATTGTGTACTACCCCGCGAGAGGCGCGGACGCGGCGGTTTCGATGGTAATTCAGACAATTATAACGTGCGTCGGATTGTACGCGCTTGGTTCGCTGATGTACGCTAAGCGTTCGCTTGAACGCGCGGGCGACAGTCTTGTCTACAAGTTCGTCGAGGTCATATTCGTGTCGATTGTCACGCTTTCGGGAATGATTCTGATGTCGGCGATAATCAGCGCGATTGACCAGAGTAATTTCCCGTTCAACTGGGGGCTTATCGCCGGAGGAGTATTATCATACGCGGCGGTGAAGATGATGGCTCAAAAATCCGTCAGGATATTCAACAAAGGGTCGGCGATACATTTTGGCGTGACCATAATCGCGGTACTGCTGTTCCTGTTTTCATTCCGGTTCGACTTTTACGGGTACGAGAAACGTCTGCCGAATGAAAACGATATAGAGAGCGTATACTTCGACCCGATGACTACGCTTCGCAACTATTACTCCGAAGCGGAAATTGAGTTCAAATCACCCGATAATATCAAAGCGATTATGAACATTCACCGCGTCATAGCGGAGTACGGTCCGAACGCTCGCGTTAACGGAGAGGACGTTATCGACTACTCCGCGAACTCAATATCGGTTGAGTACAAACTTAATTCCGGCACTGTGTCAAGGAGTTGGGTGACATACGCGGACGCCTCGCATTACGTCGGTGATTTGCTGACGATACTCAACTCGCGGGAGTTCAAAGAGCAGAACAGCGTTATTGAATGGGCAAAACCGGGTATTAATAGTATTAGCGTTAGCTCCGGTTCTTACCGTGACCTTAACCTAAACCCCGTCGAGTTCAGCGAGTTCCTGCTGGCTTTGGACGCGGATATGCGTGACGAAGTGTTTACCGCGGACAGCGTCACACTTTTTCCGGGTACCGGTATAGGCGTGAATTTATCTCGCACCCGACCGACCGGCTATGTTTATTCGTTAGGCAGACCGTATTATCAGTCTTACAGAAGCGAATATATTAAACCTACATATACGCGGACGATTAATTGGCTTAACGCTAAGGGCTACTATGAGAATCTGCGTTACCAAGCGAACAGGATTACAGTTGAGCTTTTTGATGTGAATAGCGCTGAAGCTCTGGAAAGTTATGAAATTACTGATTTTGACACCCTACAGAATATTCTGGATTACGGCATATTTGGCGATGAAATCCCGACTACCGGAGATTCGGCGACCGATTTAACCCCGTATTGCGTAGTGACATTCTACGGTTTAGATGAACGCGGCGAAACGGTTCAACTTGCGCGGAGGTCGCTAAGCCCGGAAGGGGCAGAGGCTCTGTTGCGTCTGAAGATTGCTCTCGCGGGAAGTTAGCTGAATCCGTCGCGACGGTCAAAACCACGCGGGGACGCCGACTACCGACGTCCCCGCTAATACAATTTTACAACGCGATTCACCGCTTGACAAATCGGCGGATTTGTTGTAAAATATATCTATGGAACAAACTACATCTAATTTCGCGCATTTGCACGTTCACAGCGAGTACAGTTTGCTGGACGGATTCTGCCGAACGGAGAAACTTGTCGAGCGCGTTAAGTCACTTGGGCAGACCGCCGTCGCGGTTACTGACCACGGAGCAATGTACGGCGCGGTCGGCTTTTACAAAGCCGCTAAAGCGGCGGGTATTAAGCCGATTATCGGGTGCGAGGTCTATGTCGCTCCGCGTGGTATGACCGACAAGGAACACGGAATCGACAACAATTACTACCACCTGATTTTGCTGTGTAAAAACGAAACAGGCTATAAAAATCTGTCGTATATGGTAAGCAAGAGCTTCACCGACGGTTTTTACGTTAAGCCGCGCATTGACCTCGCAATGCTATACGAGCATTGCGAGGGTCTAATCGCGCTGTCCGCGTGCGTCGCCGGACAAGTTCCGCAGTTGATACTCGCGGAGCGCTATGACGACGCTAAAGCTCACGCTATTGAGATGGCGGAGCGTTTCGGAGCGGACAATTACTATCTTGAAGTTCAGAACCACGGTATTGCTAACGAACGCGCGGTTAACTCCGCGCTGATACGGATAAGCTCCGAAACCGGAATACCGTTGGTCGCTACCAATGACGCGCATTATATAGAGAAGTCCGACGCTAAGGTTCAGGACGTGCTTATGTGTATATCGACTCAGGTAACTGTGGACGAGCCTAAGCGTTTGAAGTTTGAGTCCGACGAGCTGTACGTCAAGTCGGAAGCTGAAATGCGGGAGCTTTTTCCCGAATATCCGCAGGCGATTGAAAATACCGCGAAAATCGCCGAGATGTGCAATATGGATTTCACGTTCGGCAATTACCACTTGCCGGAGTTCCAACTGCCAGACGGCGAATCCGACGCGGGCGAGTATTTGAAAAAGCTATGCCTCGTCGGTTTATCTAAACGCTACGGCAAGGACGCGGACATTCATCTTGAACGGCTTGACTACGAGCTTTCCGTAATCGCGAAAATGGGGTTCTCGGAGTATTTCCTAATCGTCGGAGATTTTATCAGCTACGCGAAACGCAACGACATTTCGGTAGGACCGGGCAGAGGTTCCGCGCCGGGCAGTATCGTTTCGTATTGCCTTGAAATTACGGACGTAGACCCGATTCGCTACGGCTTGATGTTTGAGCGTTTTCTTAATCCGGAGCGCGTATCAATGCCGGATATTGATATTGACTTTTGCGTCAACA
>JAISKY010000187.1 GCA_031260745.1 Oscillospiraceae bacterium | reverse complement strand
TAGAGGGCGAGAACCGCGCAAAAGTAACAATCGCGCAATCGGACGCAACACGCCGCGAACACTACAGCCGCGGAACCCGCCAATAACGCGCTTACTATCGAACCCGTAGGGTTACGGGTGTTTTCCCATACCGCAAGCCCCGTCCAACCTCCGA
This sequence comes from Oscillospiraceae bacterium, assembly GCA_031260745.1. Lineage (GTDB taxonomy): Bacteria > Bacillota > Clostridia > Oscillospirales > Oscillospiraceae > JAISJH01. Next base: position 9,096 of record JAISKY010000187.1, on the reverse strand, counting down.
CCGCGAGAAACGCGACGAGTCCGCGCACCGTAAATACTCTCATTCCGCCTTCGGCGTGCGACATATCGTGTAAATCGTCAAAGTCGCCGTCGCTGCTGTGAGCAAAGCCCAAATCGTGGTCGTGACCGAAGTCGGTGTCGCCGTCGTGGTCAAATCCGGAGTCGTGGTCGTGACTGAAATCCGCGCCGTGGTCGGAGTCGTGTCCGAACGCTCCGCCGACAAGCAGCAATATCGTCTGAACCACCAGTAACATTGTTCCGGGTATCGCTACGCACGCTAACGCCTGACCTAACAGACCAAGCTCATTCCACCAAGCAGTAAACCAATCCATAATTTTATCACCCTTTCCAATTTTATTACATTTTTATTTGTTCCGAACCCTGTTTCGCGGGGAGAAAACCTCTATGTACCCGCCCGCCGTTTTCCGGCTAGACCAATTCCATCAGACGCAAGTTAGCCGTTTGTTGCAGGTCGGCGCATACGCACGCGTAGACCATTATTGGCAAAGTCTTACTCAAACGGTTTTTCCTTTCCTCACCGCCGGTATAATCCGCGAGTAACTGCTCAATAATCGCCTCCGCGTTGGTTATGTTCAACCCGACGTTTTTAGCCGCGTCGCACATAAAACTGAACAGGTCGCCCTCATTGACTAAGTCGCCGTCAACCCCGCTGGTATATGTCAGGAGGTGCGCGATACTGTCAAGCTGTAAACTGCCTCTTAAAGCGTTAAGTATCAGAATCCTCGCGACTTGACGCTCGTTGTATTTCTTTGACCGCTTCATATCTCCGACCCAACCGCGTTTTACCCAGTTTTGAATCGTACTGCCCTCAAGCCCCGTAATCGTACAAATCTGGGAAAGACTTAGACCTCCCGCCGCCCGTATCAGCGGCAATATGTACGAAAACGCCTGAGAGTTCATATCAGTATACAGCAGAGTAGTACCCGGTATGTTCTCAATCGCCCAGTTTTTTTCGATGTTCCAATTTATGCTCGCTTCCATTGGACTCGCCTTCTTTCTTATTTATAGAATATTGCGTGTATTCCCACGCTTATTTCACGTTATAATTGATTATAACATAAGTTCATTTGACAGTCAAGACTTTTTTATATTTTTTATACATATTTTACAGCGCGAAAAATTTTTTCAATTTCGCTTAATTTCCTATTGACATATCGGTTATGTAGGAGTATAATCCCTATTTATAGCTATAAAAACCATAAAATCGAGGCGAGAAAATGAAAACCCGAACAGGCGATATGACGCAAGGCGGCATCTTGCGTCAATTGATTGTATTCGCCTTTCCGCTGCTGCTGGGCAATCTGCTCCAGCAGCTTTATAACGCGGTTGACGCGATAATCGTCGGCAACTTTGTCGGACGCAACGCGCTTGCCGCGGTAGGCTCCACAGGGTCGTTAGTGCAACTGCTGATTTCATTCTTTATGGGAATGTCGTCGGGCGCGAGCGTTATGATTTCACGCTACTACGGCGCGGGTGACAACGAGCGTCTTAGCCGCGCGGTACATACCGCCATATTGCTGTCAATAATAATCGGAGCGGTAACGTCGGTCGCCGGAGTGATATTATCTCCGCTGATTCTACGACTGATGAATACTCCCGCCGAAATGATGGACGACGCGGTAATGTACCTGAGAATCTTCTTCGCGGGACTGCTCGGACTTACCGTGTACAATATGGGAGCGTCGGCGCTTCAAGCGGTAGGAAACTCTAGGTATCCGCTGTATTTCCTTATCATTTCGACAATAGTCAATACGGTCGGAGATTTGGCGCTGACCGTCGGACTTAATATGGGCGTCGCGGGAGCAGCTTTAGCGACTATATTCGCGGAGCTCCTGTCCGCGGTTTTGGTATTACTTGTGCTTGGCAAATCCAAGCGCGAGTATAAACTATCGTTCCGTAAACTGAAGATGGATAAGCAAATCACGAAGAACATACTCTCACTGGGATTGCCCGGAGCATTTCAAAGCGCGATTGTCAGCGTTTCCAATGTCGTCGTGCAGTCGTATATGAACGGTCTGGGAACAGTCGCGGTCGCGGGTTACAGCGCGGCGAATAAACTTGACGCGTTTTTACAACTTCCGATACAGGCGATGGCGCTAGCGGTAACTACTTTCGTAAGCCAAAACCTCGGCGCGGGCAAAGTGAAGCGCGCTCGAAGCGGCACAAAAATGTCGATGCTTATCGGAATCGCAGCTACGCTCGCGCTGTCAATTCCCGCAATTGTCTTTCACGAGAGATTCCTAATGGCGTTCTCGTCGGATTCCGAAGTTTTGCGTGACGGCTGGGAGTTTATGAAAGTATTCGCTCCGTTCTATTTCATACTTTCGGGAACGCAAATTTTACCCGGAGCGTTACGCGGAGCGGGCGATGTTAAAACCTCGACGTTCGCCTCGGTAGGCTGCTTCGTCGTACTACGGCAAGTGTACCTGTTTATAATTACAAAGACGCGTTACACTATATTCACGGTTGCGTTCGGTTATCCGATGACGTGGGCATTGTGCGCGTTAATCGTGCTTGTCCACTACCTCCGCAGTGACTGGCGCAAGTTTGACAACGCGCCGCTTATCGTCCGGTAAGTAAATCCAAAACGAAAAACTACCGCTCCGTAGGGCGCGGTAATTTTTGCTTTTTTGCTTTTTTGCTTTTTTGCTACACTACGAGGTCGCTTATCAGGTCGGCGTATTGCGAGGGGTCGTCAATTTCTACGCCGGAGGTCAATATTGACTGGAAGTACAGCAGTTTCGCGTACCGCGCGGCTTTGTCCCTGTCGGAGCCGTACGCGGTTTTAAGCGCGGCAAACTCTTTATGCTCCGCGTTAAGCTCCAAAACGCGCTCCGCTTTCATCGGCGGACCTTCGGAACTTGGCAGCGACTTGAAATACCGCTCCATTTCAAGCGTTACGTAGCCCTGTGTGCTTAGGCAAACCGGAGCGCTTTTCAGTTTCTCGGAAATCTTAACTGCCGCTACCGAATCGCCTAACGAAGTTTGTACGAACTCCAGCAACTCTTTGTGTTCCGCTTCAAGTTTCTCGGTTTCCTCTTTTTTGCTGTCGGAATCAGGTAAACCTAAGTCCTCCGCGTTGACGGATTTAAGCTCTTTCTCCGAGAACGACGCCAGCATTTGCATTACAAATTCGTCGGAATCCTCCGTAAGGCACAATACGTCAAAACCCGCGTCAAGTACCGGTTCAGCCTGCGGTAATTTCTCCGCGTTCTCACCGAACGCGTAGTAAATGTACTTCTGACCGTCCGGCATCGCGTCAACGTACTTTTGAAGCCCGATTAGCTCTTTCTCTTTCGCGGAGCGGAACAACAGCAAGTCCGACAACAGCTCTTTCTTAGCGCCGAAATCGCCTAATATTCCGTACTTTAACTGCAATCCGAATGCGTTCCAAAACTTTTTATAGTCGTCAAAGTTTTCGTCCATCAGCTTTTTCAATTCGCTCTTGACACGCTTTTCCAGGTTTTGCGAGATAACCCTAAGCTGACGGTCGTGCTGAAGCATCTCGCGTGAGATATTCAGCGACAAATCCTGGCTGTCCACGATTCCGCGAACAAAGCGAAAGCACTCCGGCAGCAAATCCGCGCACTTATCCATAACCATAACGCCGCTCGTGTACAGTTGAAGTCCCGGCTGAAAGTCGCGGGTGTAGTAGTTGTACGGAGCTTTAGCCGGAATAAACAGCATTGCCCTGAAACTGACCAAGCCCTCCGCGCTGACGCGGATAACCGAAAGCGGGTTCTCGCTTTCGTAATATTTATCTTTATAGAATTGTTCGCAGTCCTCGTCGCTGACCTCCGATTTCGGACGCTGCCAAATCGGAACCATACTGTTGACGATTTCAGTTTCGACGTGAGTGTGGCTCCCGCCGTTTTCCTCGGTGTGAGTATGCTCGAAGTCCATCTGTATCGGGTAACGGATATAATCCGAGTATTTCTTAATTAGGTTTTTCAGACGATACGATTCAAGGTATTCGCCGTAATTCTCGTCGTCGGCGTCGGGTTTTAGGTACAGCGTGATTTCCGTACCGGCGGCAAGTTTACCGCACGGAGCAATCTCGTAACCGTCCGCGCCGGAACTTGTCCACTCATACGCGGTATCCGCGCCGAACGCTTTTGTTTGGACAGTGACTTTTTCCGCGACCATAAACGCGGAGTAAAACCCTACGCCGAACTGCCCGATTACGTCTATCGGCGAACCGTCGGAGGCAGATTGCGACTCCGCGCTTTCGTCAGCTTTAACGTCCGCGAGTTTCTGCTTAAACTCCAGCGAACCGCTTTTCGCGATTGTACCGAGATTTTCCTCCAGTTCCTCCGCTGACATACCGATACCGTTGTCGCTGATTGTCAGAGTTCGCGCGTCTTTATCGGCGGTAATTCTGATACGGAAATCGGAGCGGTCAAGCCCGACCTCTGGGTTTGTCAGCGACTGGAACGCAAGTTTATCAATCGCGTCGCTCGCGTTGGAAATCAGCTCTCGCAAGAATATCTCCTTGTGAGTGTAGATGGAGTTAATCATTAGCTCCAGCAATCGCTTGGATTCTGTTTGGAATTGTTTCATATAGGTAATGCCCTCCCTGTAAAAATTATAAATTATAAATTAAAAATTATAAATTGCCGACTGTTACCTGTTATCTGTTACCTGTTACCCGTCTACAGATATTCTACCTTTAGCATATTTGTTGTTCCGCTAACGCCGAGCGGCAGACCCGCTGTAATTACCACGCAATCGCCTTCGCCGACGTGTCCGCTGTCTTTGGCGCACTGAGCCGCGTTGTCAAACAGTTCGTCGCCGCTGAACGCTTCCTTAGTCAGCATAGGGTGAACTCCGCGATACAGCCTTAGCCGGTAGAAAGTTTTTTTGTCGAATGTCAGTCCGATTATCGGACAGTCAGGCTGACGGCTCGCAAGATGGCGCGCGCTGAATCCCCTTGAAGTTACGGTAACAATCGCCGCCGCGTCTAAGTCTTTCGCGACCGTACAAGTCGCGTGTCCAATCGCGTCGGTGACGTTATCGGTTTTCAACTGCAAGCCGCCTCTGCGAAACCGAACCTCGTCAACGCTGTTGGATTCCGCCGCCTTGACAATGCGGCGCATATACTCTAGCGCTTCGGCGGGATATTTGCCGGAGGCGGTTTCTCCGGACAGCATTACCGCGCTAGTACCGTCGTAGACCGCGTTAGCGACGTCAGTTACCTCGGCTCTGGTCGGACGCGGGGAGCGTATCATACTGTCAAGCATTTGCGTAGCCGTGATTACGGGTTTGCCCCACTCGCGGCACAGCCGTATCATCTGTTTTTGAGTTTCCGGGATAAGTTCAAGCGGAATCTCCACGCCTAAATCACCGCGAGCCACCATAATGCCGTCCGCCGCTCTGACGATTTCGTCAAAGTTATCCAATCCCTCCTGCGATTCAATTTTCGCGATTATATGTATTGCTTCGCCGCCGTGCCGGTTAAGAAATTCCCTGATTTCGTCGATGTCGGCTTTCTTACGGATAAACGACGCGGAAACGAAATCAACGCCGTGTTCGATTCCGAACAGCAAATCCTCGCGGTCGCTCTCGCCGATTGCGGGTAAGCGTACTTTCAATCCCGGCAGATTAAGGCTCTTGTGGCTGGAGATAACGCCGGAATTCTTAACCACGCATTTTACTTCGCGTCCGCTTATTTCAAGGACATCAAGCTCAACCAATCCGTCGTCAATAAGGATTACGGCTCCGGCGACAGCGTCCTCCGGAAGTCCCTGATAGCTGACTCCGGCGCGTTCGCCGTCGCACGGAATATCCTCGGTCGTCAGAGTGTACCGCTGTCCCTCGATAAGCTCAACCTGACCTCCGGGGAAATTGCCCAACCTAATTTCAGGCCCTTTAGTGTCAAGCATTATGGGAATCGCCTGGTTTTCGTCTTCGCAAATCTTCCTGAACTGATTAAGCCGCGTAAGGTGTTCCTCGTGAGTTCCGTGTGAAAAGTTCATTCTCGCAACGTCCATCCCGCCCCGCACCAAATGGGTAAGAATTTCCGGCGCGTCGCACGCGGGGCCTAACGTACAAACGATTTTTGTTTTCAGCATTGAATTAACCTCTTTTCTATACTCTAATTCTATCATAATGACATTATTTTGTCAAGAACGAAAAATATACTTGACAAACCGGACAAGATGGTGTATCATATAATTAAAACTTAGTGTTTTAGTAAGTTATTACGAGAGGGGGCAAATACCAATGACAGTTTATGCTGATAACGCAGCCACAACAAAGGTCAGCGATACCGCGATAGCCGCGATGCTGCCGATATTGAAAGACAATTACGGCAATCCGTCCAGTATTCATCACGTAGGGCAGGAGGCTCTTAAAATCCTTGACGGCGCGAGAGCGAAAATCGCTTCGCTGTTAGGCGCGGAGCCTAAAGAGATTTACTTTACCTCCGGAGGCACCGAAGCCGATAACTGGGCGATTACTTCTGCCGCTACAAACGGAGCTAAAGAAGGCAAAAAGCATCTTATTTCCACTACAATCGAACACCACGCGGTTTTACACGCTCTCAAACGTCTTGAGAAAAACGGTTTTGAGGTCACTTTGCTTGAAGTAGATTCCAACGGGCTTGTAACTCCGGAGCAAGTTAAGGCGGCGATTCGTCCCGATACCGCGCTTGTAACGATTATGTTCGCGAACAACGAAATCGGTACGGTAGAGCCGATAGCGGAAATCGGCGCGGTTTGCCGCGAGGCGGGTGTTCCGTTCCATACCGACGCGGTTCAGGCGGTCGGGCATATCCCGGTAAACGTCAAGGAGCAAAACATTGATATGTTGTCGCTTGCGGCTCATAAATTCCACGGAGCTAAAGGCGTCGGAGTTTTGTACTACTCAAAAAAACTAAAGCTCAATATCTTCCAGGAGGGCGGAGCGCAGGAGCGCGGCAAGCGCGGCGGTACGGAGAATGTCGCGGGAATCGTCGGCTTAGCGGCGGCGTTGGAGGAATCAGTCGCGAATATATCCGAGAACGCGGCTAAAGTCACCGTACTGCGTGACAAACTAATAGCCGGACTGACGAAGATTGAGCGCAGCCGGTTAAACGGCGACCCGATTAAACGACTTCCGGGCAACGTCAACGTCTGCTTCGAGGGCATAGAGGGTGAAAGCCTGTTGCTTATGCTCGATATGCAGGGAATATGCGCGAGTTCAGGCTCCGCCTGTACAAGCGGTTCGCTTGACCCTAGCCACGTATTACTGGCAATCGGATTACCGCACGAGATTGCTCACGGCTCACTAAGACTGTCGCTTAGCGAGTACACTACCGAAGCGGAAATCGACTACATTCTGGAACACGTAGCTCCGATTGTTGAACGTCTGCGTTCAATGTCGCCGGTATGGGCAAAGATAGTTAACAAGTAACAGTGAACAATTAGACGAACAACAGAAATCTGCGGGTTAATTTATTAAATAAAATATTTTTGGAAAGGAGTAACAATTAACTATTAACTGTTAGTTGTTAACTGAAAAATTATGGCTTATAGTGAAAAGGTAATGGACCACTTCAAAAATCCAAGGAATGTGGGAGTTATAGAGGACGCAAGCGGCGTCGCCGAAGTCGGCAACGCTAAATGCGGCGATATTATGAAGATGTACCTGAAAATCGACGGTAACGAAACGATTACCGACGTTAAGTTTAACACGTTCGGGTGCGGAGCGGCAATCGCGACTAGCTCGATGGCTACGGAGCTTATCAAAGGACGTTCGGTTGCGGACGCGCTGAAGCTAACGAACAGCGCGGTAGTCGAGGCTTTGGAGGGTTTGCCTCCGGTCAAGATTCATTGTTCGGTACTCGCGGAGCAAGCTGTTAAGTCAGCGGTGTCGGACTACTACCGCAAGCGCGGACTTACTCCGCCGCCGGAGGCGATTATCGACGAACACGCGAGTGAACACGTTTACGAAGCCGAAGAAGCGGCTTTAGCCGCGGCTAAAGCGGAGGGCTGAGTTCAGTGACTGAACAGATTAAAGCCCTCGCAAAGCGGCGTAATGCTCTGATTTTGGCGCACTACTATCAAACGCTTGAGGTTCAGGAACTCGCGGACCAAGTCGGAGACAGTTTCGCTCTGGCGAAATTCGCCAAGGAAACGGACGCGGACATTATAATCCTGTGCGGAGTTCGTTTTATGGCGGAGAGCGCGAAGATACTTAGTCCGTCGAAAACCGTCTATCTGCCCGCTCCTAACGCGGGCTGTCCGATGGCGGATATGGTTACTCCCGACGACGTTCTGCTGCTTAGGGCGGAACACCCCGGCGCGGCGGTCGTGTGCTACGTTAACTCGTCCGCCGCCGTCAAAGCGGTAAGCGATATTTGCTGTACCTCAAGCTCCGCCGTGAAGATTGTCAAATCGCTTAGCGAGCGCGAAATAATCTTCGTACCCGACCAAAACTTAGGCGCGTACGTCGCGGAGCAGTGTCCCGAAAAGGAGATTATCCTGTTCAACGGCTACTGTCCGACTCACCACAAAATCAGCGAACAGGACGTTGTTGACGCGATTCGCGAACACCCCTCGGCGTATGTTCTGATTCACCCGGAGTGCCGCAAGGAAGTCCTGAATCACGCGGATTTTATAGGCTCGACCAAAGGGATAATCGAAGCCGCTAAGAAATCCTCCGTTGAGGAACTGCTTATCGGCACGGAAATCGGAGTTTTGGAGATTTTGCGGCGCGACTGTCCGGACAAGCGCGTCTACTCAATTGGGAGTACGTTTACGTGTCCGAATATGAAGAAAACTCACGTCGAGGACGTGCTAGCGTGTCTTAACGGCGAACGCGAGCCTATCACTCTGCCGGAGGACGAACTTCGCGCCGCTAGGCTGACGCTTGAGAAGATGGTCGAACTCGGAGGTTAGCGGCGTGTTGCTGCTAACAAAGGGCAACTGCTAACAATTTTGGAGAAATATGAAATTTTGCGAACTTGAGTCGGAGCGTCTGCTTTACCGCAAATTCCGCGAGGACGATTTCGCGGTCGTTTACGACTGGTGGAGCCATCCCGAAAACGTAAAGTACAGGTTAGTCGGAGAAAAAAACGAAGCCGAAACCCGCGAAT
>JAISKY010000239.1 GCA_031260745.1 Oscillospiraceae bacterium | reverse complement strand
GTCAGCGGAATCAGCGACGGCGACAGCGGCGTAACCGTATGCCCAAGACTTTCCGCGATTTTATATCCGTTTCCGTCGGAGCCTGTTTTCGGATAGCTTAAACCTCCGGTACACAGTATAACTTTTCCGCTTTTTAGTAACTCGTGGACATAAGCCGCGTCCGCGCGGCGTTTTACGACGTTAACGCCAAGCTCGTCAATTCGGCGTTTCAAAAAACCGACAACGTCTCCGGCTTTATCGGAAATCGGGAAAACCCGATTTCCGCGCTCGGTTTTCAGCCCGATACTATCAAAAAACTCCATAACCGCGGACGGCGGGAACTTCCGTACGGCGGAATTAAGAAATTTCGGATTCGTAAGTACATTTTTCAGTACCGTTTCAGCGTCGCAGTTATTCGTAATGTTACAGCGTCCTTTTCCGGTAAGTCGTACCTTATGTCCGAGGTTATCCGCGCCGCCGCGCTCAATAAGCGTAACCTTCGCGCCGAATTCCGCGGCGGAGATTGCCGCCATCAGCCCCGCGGCTCCGCCGCCGATTACCGTTACATTCAATATAAGCTCCCAAATCAATTATTTAGTAAATAATTATTTTTCGTAAACTTCGTACTCGTTCCATAGTTTTTCAAATTCCTCGAACCTCGCCGAAAGCGCGTCCTTGCCCGCCAGCCCTATCGAAACAATCAGCGCGTTAATTACGCTTAACGGAGCCACAAGACTGTCCGCGAAGCTAACCATATCACTTTTAGCGAATATATTCACGTTCGCGATTTTCGCGATGGGCGAAGCCTCCGTATCGGTAAGCGCGATTACCTCCGAGCCTTTCTCGCGTACCGCTCTCAACGCTCTGACGGTGCGGTGGGAGTACCTCGGAAACGAAATGCCTATAAATACGTCGTCCTCCGCAACTCTGGAAATTTGTATCTCGTCGTTCTCGCCCAAAACCTTGACGTTGTCGAGCAGCAAATTAAGGTAAAATCCTAAAAAAGACGCAAGCGCGGCTGAAGTTCGTACTCCTAATATAAAAACCCGCCGCGCGTTTGAGATTGACGTTACCGCGCGTCGGAACGCCTCGCGGTCAACGCTGTCAAGCGTAAACCTGATATTGTCCGCGTCGGAACGCAAAACGGAGTTAAGTATATCCTGGTCGGTTCCAAGCGCGTCTTTTGTTACCTCAATACGCTGAACGCTGGTTAACCGGCTTCGCACAACGTCCTGCAACGCCCGCCGCATTTCGGGATAACCGGGATAGCCGATGTCGGCGGCAAAACGTACCACAGTTGATTCGCTTACCTCAACGATTTCCGCAAGCTTTCCCGCAGTCATAAACGCGGCTTTGTCGAAGCTATCCGTAATAAATCGGGCGATTTTCTTTTGCCCCCGCGAAAATTCTTTACTCTTTTCAGAGATTAACGTCAAAATGTCCGTGTGCATAGAGTTCCACCTTACAATATAGTTCAACTTGAAGTATACTACAACCGAAACAAAAATGCAAGAAGTAATTTCAAAAATTGCAACTCCGAACCTACACACTCAAAAACTGAGCCGCTAAAACTGGCGGCTCAGTTTTCCGGTAAAGTTTTGCGATATTAAACGCCCGGTTATCGCCCCAAGTATATCTTGCGCGATTGCTCATATACGCCTTCGTGGAACGCCGGCGTAAACATTTCCGCGCCGTAATAACCGATGGTCGCGAGTTTGCCCGGTTTGCAGAATTTGTCCGCGAACGCGCGTCCGTACTCGCGCTGCTTGTCCTCCGAAGTCGCCGCGGGGTCATAGTAGTCCGGAATTACCGCTATTGAAATCTTGTCGCCAACTTCCTCGTAAAGTTTGTGAGTATCGTTCATCGCCTGTGGCGTCCAACCGTCGAACCCGCCGTCGATAAAGCAGTTTACGCGGTCCTCAACGTGACCGCAACTATGCAGCGTAGCAATTCTGCCCTTGCTGTGAATGTGGTCGGTAAGCGCTTTCATATACGGTACAAAGAAATCGTACGCGACTTCCGACGAGAAAAACGGAGCTTTCTGCGCGCCCCAGTCGTCGTGTATGTCGAAGCCGTCAATTCCGGGGAAACACTCGCAGTATTTGTCTACGAGCTTGCACGCGAACGCGGTGGACTCGGCAAAGAACGCCTTAACCGCGTCCTCTTGCTCGTCGTCGATTAGCGCGACCGCCGCCGGAGCGAAATCCATAAACGAAATCAGACGCTCAAACCAAAATCCGTTGACAAACGAAACCGTAGACAAAACGCGAGTGTCGAACTTCGTTTTTTCGACCGAATCCGCCCAATCCCATTTTTCAATGTCCGGGAATTTAATCTTGTCTTTAATCTCGTTCGCGTCTAAGATGAACGGCTCGCCTGGACGAACAATCGAGCCGCCCGCGGATTCTATGTACTCCCACTCGATACCGAACGCGTCCGTCGTGCCGCCCGGTCCTCCGCGGCCAAGTAAGTCGTTGTACAACGGGTCAATAACCATCATACTCTCCGAGGGCGCCGGCAGCCACCACGGACGTTTCTCCCAGAAAAACGCGTTGTAGTTCTCACGCGCGCTAAGCGGAGTGTTGAATATCGGCAGACCCGGACGACCGCTGAAACCGGGGATTGTGTCGATTGCGGTAAGCTCTTTCTTAACAAACGGGATTTGACGATTCATACATATTATCCTCCAAAAAAGTAATTGTTTCTTGTATGATATACCAATTCCGCCCGAATGTCAAGTAAAATTATTCGTAAGCGGCTAATTATTTTTACTCGCACTAAAAAAGCACGGGGCGAATAATTATTCGCTCCGTGTTTATTATTACATTTACGCGTCTACGCCTTTTTTACGACAATGCCTTTTGTCGCGCCGTTGGCGGCGTTTGCCTCATCGTAATCAATGTGAACGAACGTCGCGGCTTTAGTCTTATCGCCGACGCGAGCCACAACGTCGTCGAAAATCAAAGCGCGCTCACCGCTCGTTTTGATTTGGACGATTTCCTTATCCGTAATGCCGTATTTCGCGGCGTCCTCAGTCGTGATGTGCAGGTGACGCTGAGCGATAATCGCGCCCTCGGTAACGTCAAGTTCGCCGTTAGGTCCGACGATTTTCAGCGGAGCCGAACCCGCGATGTCGCCGCTCTCGCGGATTGGCGCGGCGATTCCCAGCGCTCTGGCGTCAGTCAGCGCAAGCTCAATCTGCGTTATCGGCCGACACGGACCGAGAATGCTGACATTTTTAATCGTTCCTTTCGGTCCAACAAGGTCAACTTTCTGCTTACTGGCGAATTGGTTAGGCTGCGAAAGGTCTTTCGTAGGCTCAAGCTCAAAACCTTTTCCGTACAAAGTATCAAGAGCCTCGCGGGTTACGTGGATATGCCGTCCCGAACCCTCGATAACAACTTCAAATAATTCCATATTTTTACCCTTCCCTTTTTGTATTTAGTAGAATAATTACATTTTATCACATTATCCCGTAAAGTCAAGTATTTTTTGCTATTTCTTTTTCCGTATTCCCGCGCTTGACAAAATATGAAAAATTTTGCTTGGCAAAATGTAAAAAATACTTGACAAGAGTAATTAGTTGTGCTATCATAAATTTATCTTCAGGGCAGGGTGTAATTCCCTACCGGCGGTTAAAGTCCGCGAGCCGTATTTTTACGGTTGATTCGGTGAAACTCCGAAACCGACGGTTAAAGTCCGGATGGGAGAAGATTTTGTTATAGTTATAGTTGCACTATAATCTCCTAATGCCCGTATTATTTCGGTTTGCGTTAGGAGGTGTTTTTTTTGTTCTTCAAGTCGGCGTGAAATTCGCCGCGCCCGCGGTCGGGCCGTATCACCCGCAAACAAAAACACAATTAAAAGGAGTAAAAAACAATGTCAACAGCTACAACTGTCTCAAAAACCCGCAAACTTACGATAACCGCGATGTTATCCGCGCTTGCGTTCGTGCTGATGTTCCTGGATTTTTCCGTTCCGTTAATGCCGGGTTTCATTAAGATGGACTTATCGGAACTTCCCGCGCTAATCGGCTCGTTCGCAATGGGTCCCATCTGCGGAATCGCGATATGTCTGGTAAAAAACCTAATTCACCTGACAATTACCAGTACGGGCGGAGTCGGCGAACTCTCCAACTTCGTACTCGGCGCCGCGTTTGTACTTCCCGCGGGACTAATCTACAAAAAAAACCACACGAGAAAAGGAGCGATAATCGGAGCGTTCACCGGAGCCGTTTTGATGGGGCTGATAAGCGTACCCTCGAACTATTTCGTTACCTACCCCGTGTATTACAATTTTATGCCGAAAGACGTAATTATTTCGATGTATCAGGCGATTTACTCCGGCGCGGACAGTATATTTAAATGTCTTGTGATATTCAATTTGCCTTTTACGTTCATTAAGGGTTTGTTGAGCGTAATTATCACTATTATTATATATAAGTATATTTCACCGCTGTTAAAGGGTACTCACGGCGGCAAACCGACAGCGTGACGCCCGCTTTAACTCGTACGCGCAGAGCGACAATATTAAAACAGCCGGACAATAGTCCGGCTGTTTTCACGCGATTTCGCAATTTGAAACCGCGT
>JAISKY010000127.1 GCA_031260745.1 Oscillospiraceae bacterium | reverse complement strand
CGGGTCTACGAACCAACGTATCTGGGAACAGTACAGACCCGGCAAATGGAGATTAAAAGAGGGCTCGTAGACGCTTATCATAAATAAATCCGGGAGGTATCAGTATGTCAGACACGGTAATCAACCTAAGCAATGTCAGCAAGCGTTACAGGAGAAGGCGCGCGCTCGACAATGTTTCGCTGACGTTGAAGCGCGGCAGGATTTATGGACTTGTCGGACAGAACGGCGCGGGTAAAACGACGTTGCTCCGAATCCTTTCGGGGTTAAGCGAACCTAACGCCGGAGAATACTCGATTTTCGGCGATACAAATCCCGCGAACCGTCGGCGGTTGGGAATACTTATCGAACACCCGGTGTTCTACGAGAACCTGTCGTGGAAAGAGAACCTGAAAACCATAGACGTACTGAAAGGTACGCGCTCCGACGTTACGGAGTTAGGCGAAACCGTCGGTTTCGGCAAAGACGACGACTATAACACCGTACTGCGAAGTATGTCGATGGGCAACAAACAGCGCTACGGAATCGCGGCGGCGTTAGTCGGCGACCCGGAGGTCGTACTGCTTGACGAGCCGATTAACGGACTTGACCCGCTCGGCGTTAAGGACGTTCGGGAGCTTATCCTTGAGCTTAACCGCAAAGGCACTACGTTTCTGATTTCAAGTCATTTGCTTCGCGAGCTGTGGGAAATCGCAACTGATTACATTTTCATTCACAAGGGTAAAATAATAGAGCGCGTTTCCCGCGAAGAACTGCAAACCCGAATCGAGGGTAAAGACCAAAACCTTGAAAACTACTTCGTAGACTTAGTTGCGGGAGGTACAAAGTAATGACAAAAGCGTTAAAAGCGGAAGCGCGAACGACTTCGCGCGACTGGTCGTTACTCGTTTGTTTGGCAGTCTATATCGGCTTTATGTTAATTGTAGCGAGCATGGCGAAATATCTCCATATTGTGCCGTATAAAATCTGGCCGTTGGACGAACTGAATCGTATGTATCTTACGAGTTTCACGAATTTGGAAGATTTCATCTCGTGGCACGACGCGTATATATTTACTCCCGACCGTTGGTTTATGGATTGGATGTCAGCCAACGAAGTAACTCCGTTTTTGGCGATGATTTTCCCGGCGTTTCTGATTGGCCGGGCGTTTACCTCCCGCACGATAAATATTCCGGTTTACGCGGGAATTTCAAGAGGTAGGATTCTTGTTTCAAAGGTGATTGTATCATATATTGTTTTAGCGGTTTTCTCATTTGTCGGAGTTTGGGTTCCGCAGCTATTCTACGGACACGGAGTGCCGGGCATATTATCCGCCGGAGCGGTTTGGACCCGCGTCGGGTTGCGGATATTATTGGATTGCGCCGTAATGAGCATACCCGTAATGGTGACGTTTATATTCCGCGACGTTATTAGGTCGTTTGCCGTGAATATCGCATACATACTTGCGTACGGTACGGTTATATCAAGAATACAGGGCAATCCGATAATTGATTTTATCAATAAACATCACCCTATGAGACTTGCCACGACCCTCGGCGAGCATTTCGGCTACGGAGTACCCGGTATTCCGCTCACTTCGGGACGTGTGATATACCTTGTAGGCGTATCAGTCGGAACGATTGCGGTAACGTCGGGTATATCGTACTTACTGTTCCGTAAAGCGGAGCTGAAATAGGACAAATAATATTAAAACTTGGGAGGTTGCGAATGGACGTTAAACCAAAGTACAGGCGCGTTATGCTGAAACTAAGCGGCGAGGCGCTTGCGGGCGATAAGCGCGTCGGACTGGATTTCGACGTACTTCAAAACGTATGCGCCGCGCTGAAAAAGTGCGTAGCGGCGGGAGTTCAGGTCGGTGTTATCGTCGGCGGCGGCAACTTTTGGCGCGGAGCTAAAGACGGCAACGGCAAAGTTGACCGCGTAAGAGCCGACCATATGGGTATGATGGGTACTGTGATGAACGCGTTAGCCGTCGCGGACGTTTTGGAGCAGATGGACGTTCCCGTCAGAGTTCAGACTGCGTTGGAAATTCGCGCGGTAGCGGAACCGTACATTCGCGCAAGAGCGATTCGGCACTTTGAAAAAGGCCGCGTCGTAATCTTCGGGTGCGGAGTCGGGCGTCCGTATTTCTCTACCGATACCGCGGCGGTACTGTGCGCGGCGGAGCTTAAAGCGGACGCGATTCTGCTGGGCAAGAACGGCGTGGACGGCATTTACGACAGCGACCCGAATATAAACTCCGACGCCGTTAAGTTCGACGAGATTACGTACGCCGATATTCTTTCGCGTCAGCTTGGAGTTATGGACAGCACGGCGACAAGTATGTCTATGGACAATCAGATACCGCTTATTGTGTTCGCGCTGGAGGACCCCGACAACATCTACCGCGTAATTATGGGCGAAAAACTAGGCTCAACAGTAAGCTAAAATTATAAAATAAAAAAGTCTTAATTGGTTTGCAGAGGTTAACAGGCTTGTTTAATTTATAATTTATAATTTATAATTTTTTTAGGGGGTTTTTATATGAATCCGACAGACAAAACAGAAATAGACGCGCGAATGAATAAAACGGTGGACGCCTTAAAAAGCGAGTTCGCCACTGTTCGCGCAGGCAGAGCAAATCCGGCGGTGCTTGACCAAATAAGCGTGGATTATTACGGTCAACCGACTCCGATTGCTCAAATCGCGACAATCTCGGTGCCTGACCCCAGGATAATCAGCATTCAACCGTGGGATAACTCCAGTCTGAAACTGATTGAGAAAGCGATTCAGACCAGCGAGCTTGGTATAAATCCGGCGAATGACGGAAAGATAATACGTCTGGCATTTCCTCAGCTTACCGAGGAACGCCGTAAGGAACTTGTCAAGCAAGTCAAAACCTACAGCGAAGAAGGTAAAGTCGCGATTCGGAATATTCGGCGCGATTACGCCGAAAAGTTTAAGGCTCAAAAGAAAAAATCCGAAATCACCGAGGACGACTTGAAAGACAGCGAGAAGGATTTGCAGAAGATGACCGACGATTTTATCAAGAAAATCGACGAGCTTACCGCCGGCAAGGAAAAAGAGCTGTATGAAATCTAGTTCCGCGCGGAATCCGGCGGCGACTGCCTCCCTTAACGAGGGGGGCGGCGTAGTGTTGCCTAAGCACGTCGCGATAATAATGGACGGTAACGGTCGATGGGCGAAAGCCCGCAATATGGTTAGGGCGATGGGGCATAAAGCCGGCGCGGAAACTTTCAGAACAATCGCGTACCATTGCCGAGACCTGGGGCTTGACTACCTGACCGTATACGCGTTCAGCACCGAGAACTGGAAACGCGACAAATTTGAGGTTTCCGCAATTCTTCGTCTGCTTGAGGATTATTTGCTTGAGGCAATCGAAAAAATGGTCAGCGAGGGCATACGCCTGAATATACTAGGTGATACGGAGCCGCTTTCGGAGCGCATAAAGTCGCTGATTTCGAGAACCATTGAGCTTTCGTCCGTAATAAGCGGGTTTCAGGTTAACCTGTGCGTGAATTACGGAGGACGCGACGAGCTTACCCGCGCGGCGGCTAAGTCGAATCTGAGCGGAAAACCGTTGGGCGATTGCCTGGACACGGCGAACATTCCCGACCCGGATTTGCTGATTCGTCCGGGCGGCGAAAAACGTCTGTCCAACTTTTTGCTGTGGCAATTGGCGTATACGGAGTTATATTTCACCGATACGCTGTGGCCTGATTTTACCTCGGCGGAGTTCGATTCAATTTTAGCGGAGTATTCCAAGCGAAACCGCCGATACGGTGGCGCTTAAATAATAGGAGAATTATGAACAACAATAAGATAGCAAGAATAAACGAAGATATAACGCGGGAGCTTTCGGCATTACTACGCGAGGTCAAAGACCCTCGCGTCAGCGGTGCGATGCTGACGATAGTGCGAGCGGATACAAGCTCGGACTTGAACTATTGCAAAGTCTATCTGTCCGGGTTGAACGTGGAATCGGCAAAGGAACTTAGAAAAGGTCTGAAATCCGCTACGGGATTTCTGCGCGGCGGGTTAAGCCGCAGTCTGAACCTAAGAAATACTCCGGAGCTTACGTTTATCATTGACGACTCAATCGAGCAATCGGTGAAAATATCAAGTATGCTCAAAGAACTTGCGGTAGACGGAGAAACGTCGGAGGAATAGTCTTTTACGCGCCTCGCCGCGGCGTCACAAAAAAGATTTAGGATATTGTATGAAACAACTAACGACCGAACAAACCGCTGAATTTCTCCTAAAGCGCGATAGGTTTCTCCTGCTTACGCATAAGAATCCCGACGGCGACACTTTAGGCAGCGCCGCCGCGCTTTGCAACGCTTTACGGGAGCTTGGCAAAACCGCGTATTTGCTAAGGAATACTCAAACAACAGATATGTACCTTGCCGACGTAACGGAATACTTTACGGACTACTCCGCGTTAGACGGCGAGTTTACGCTTATCTCCGTTGACACCGCGGACATAAACTTAATGCAGGTTAACGAGGAGATTAAGGACGCGGCGATTGCGCTTGCGATTGACCACCACCCCAGTCATAATCAGTTCGCGGAGAATCTTCTGCTAATCGCGGATAAAGCCAGTTGCGGCGAGATTATCCTTGAAACGCTTAACGCTATGCAATACCGGCTTTCGCCGGAAACGGCGAAACTGCTGTACATCGCGGTAAGCACCGATACGGGTTGTTTCCGCTATAAGAACACCAAAGCGGAAACACTATTAGCGGCGGCGGAACTTGTCAGCGCGGGCGCGCCCAGCGGAAACCTTAACCAGCGGCTGTTTATGTCGAAACGCCTTAGCCGTCTGAAACTTGAGAGTATGATTGTCGGCGGGCTTGAAATGTATATGGACGGCGAACTGTCAATCGCGGTGATAACTCAGGCTATGATGAAAGAAGCAGGCGCGGATTCGTACGACCTGGAGGACATCGCGACGGTCGCGGGTCAGCCGGAGGGCGTGGAAATGGGCGTTACGATTCGAGAGAAGTCCGACGGTACGTGTAAACTAAGCGTCAGAACGACAAATTACGCAAACGCTAACGCGGCTTGCGCCTATCTTGGCGGCGGCGGTCACGGTATGGCGTCCGGCGCGAACGTGGACTTAGGCATCGACGACGCGAGAGCAAAAATCTTAGAAGCAATTAAAAACGTATGGAAAGGCGATGAGTATAAACTATGAAGAACATCGGTTTTTATAACGGTACAATCGCTCCGATTGAGAACCTGACAATGCCGGTACTCGACCGGGCGGTCTATTTCGGCGACGGAGTATACGACGCTCTGTATATGCGCGGTAAAAAGCCGTTCGCGCTTAACGACCACCTTGACCGTTTTTACAGCGGACTTGAAAAACTTGAAATTCCGTTTCAGATTCCGCGAGATGATTTAGCGGGTATTTTTTTCGAGATGATTGAGCGTCTTGACGAAACCTCCGACGGCTACACTTTGTATTGGCAGGCGTCGCGCGGTACGGCGTTCCGCAATCACTTGTTTCCAAGCGTGGAGCAATCAAAACCGAATCTGTTTATTATGATAACTCCGCGAGTAATTATGCCCGTTGACAAAACGCTGAAGCTGATTACGTACCCTGATATTCGCTATGAGCTTTGCGACATCAAGACGCTGAACCTTCTGCCGAGCGTACTCGCAAGCCAGCGCGCTTCCGAAAAGGGCTGTGACGAAGTCGCGTTCCACCGCAACGGAACTGTTACGGAGTGCGCTCACAATAATATCAGCATTCTAAAGGACGGAGTTTACCGCACTCACCCGTTGACAAACCACATTTTGCCCGGTACGACCAGAAAGCACCTGATTCTGCATTGCGGAGAGCTTGGGATTCCGGTTGACGAAACCGCATTTACCGTTGAGGAGATGTTCGCGGCGGACGAGATAATCGTAACCAGCGTCGGAACCTTGTGTAACCCCGTAATCGAAATCGACGGCAAACCGGTCGGCGGTAAAGCCCCGGAACTTCTGAAAAAGCTCCAGACCGCATATTGGGAACGTATGCTCCGCGAAACTTCAAAGTAGAGCAAAGATTAGAGAGCAGAGATACCAAAACGGCAAACTACACTTAATCAAGTTAAGTCTGCCGAATTGGTTATCTCCGCTCTATTTATTAATAGTCGCTATTTACTCGTGGGTATGGTCGTGCGAGTGTTCGTGGTCGTGAGTATGCTCGTGAGCGTGGTCATGTCCGTGGTCGTGACCGCAGTCACATTCCTCATCGTCCTCGTCCTCAAATTGGAATTCGATTTTCTTTTCGCAATGCGGACATTTGAAATGGTCTTTCTCGAAATCGTCCAAGGTCAAAGTAATCTGCTTTCCGCAATACGGGCAATGAATGTCAAACGAATCCTCTTCATCATCGTCGTCTTCGTCGTCCCAATCATCATCGTCGTCATCCCAGTCGTCTATATCCCAATCATCGTCGTCGTCATCATCGTCGTCATCGGAACAACAGCACTTTTTCGACGATTTCTTATCGCCGCAAGAACCGCAAGCATCGTCCAGATTGTCGCTTAGGCTTTCAATCTCGTCGCTAAGGTCGCTTAGTTGGTCGTCTATGTCCTCATATTCCTCGCGAAGCTCCTCAAGTTCTTCCTCCGCGCCGTCAACTCTGCTCTCAAGTTCGCCGAGGTTTTCCGTAAGTTCGTCAACTTCGTCGCCGAGTTCCTCAATTTCCTTGCCCATATCCACGGAGTCCTGAGCCAAGTCCTCAACGTCCTGAGCAATATCGCTCAGAATATCAATGATTCTATCCAGTAATTTGCCCTCGTCGGAGCCGGTATCAATTTTCATTCCCTCAATAAGTCCTTTGAGGTACGCCGCTTTTTCAATAATAGTCATAATTTCCCTCCTCTTTTTACGTTAGTATTGTATCATAGCCGCAAACCGGCAATATGATATATCTTGCTTAAAAATAATAGCACTTAGGTGTTATTATTACCCTTTTGCGCGTTCAAGATACTCACCTGTACGCGTATCAATTTTAATTCTGTCGCCGGTGTCGATAAATAGCGGAACTTTAACTTCCGCGCCGGTTTCGACAATAGCGGGTTTCGTTACGTTTGTCGCGGTATCGCCCCTGAATCCGGGGTCGGTTTGAGTAATTTCGAGTTCCACAAAGTTCGGAGGCTCAACCCCAAACACGCTGCCCTTGTAGCTCATAACCTTGCACGGCATATTCTCTTTAACGAACTTGAATCCGTCCGGAAGCACGGACTTGTTAATCGGAAGCTGTTCGTATGTTTCCGAGTCCATAAAGTAGTACAAATCGCCGTCGGCGTAACTGTACTCCATATCTTTGCGCTCAACGAACGCGGACTCAAACTTCGCGCTTGGGTTGAACGAGGTTTCCGTAACCGCTCCGGTAATTACGTTACGCATTTTCGTTCTGACGAACGCTGCGCCTTTACCCGGCTTGACGTGCTGAAACTCTATAACCTGCATTACGTTGCCGTCCATTTCAAACGTAACGCCATTGCGGAAATCGCCCGCAGTAATCATAAATATATTATTCCTTTCATCGGTAAATAATCAATTATTATCTAGTATACCACACCTTACACAGAATTGCAAGAGTTTTTTTAGCTTCGGCGGCGCCATTGATTTGGCTTTCCCCCGTAACCGATAGCCGCGGTTACTTTGTCAATTTGTCGAACGCGTTTATCGCTTTTGAGCGGTTGTCCTCGAACGCCATAACGTATATTACGTATTTGCCTTGCGACTTAGCCTGAGCGTCAAAAATTTTCGGACGCTCGTCCGGCAGATATTCGTCCATCCAGCGTTCCTGACGCGACCCGATGTACGCGTTGACGGCGTTCATAACTTCCTGTTCGCGACCGGACGCGGCGATGAATACTCCGTACTCGTCCATATTCGTGCCTGTCGGCACTTTCATAGCGTAAGCGGTAAACGCGTCCGCGCTAAGTCCAAGCTCGCGTTCCACGCGTTCCGCGTCAAGCTCGTGCATCGCGTCCGCGTCGAACACTTTGTCAAGCTCGGTCGTAAGTTCCTCTATAGTCGGCTCTTTAGCCGGACTTGCCGGACTGTCTGGAGTATTGCCGCAAGACGCGAATCCCGCCGCAATCGCCAGTAAAAGTAAAATCGCAGCTATCTTTTTCATTGTATCGCCAGTGTCTCCTTTAGGTTATTTATAACAATCGCGAATCCGGCTTCGGTCAGGTGAAGTCCGTCGCCGTTTTGCAGGTTCTGAGGCAGCCAACCGTCCTCGCCGATAAGTTTCGGGTACGCGTCAACGAAGGTCAGCTTAAACGAATCCGCGATTTCCTCAATCCACGAGTTAGCGGCTATTATTTTCTCGTTGTTTATTGACTTCAGATACTCGTAATTTGACGCGACCGGGAAAATAGATTGCAGAATAATAATGGTATCGGGCGACGCTTTCGATATGCCCATAATCAAATCGGAGTATTCCGCTTTGAACGTATCTTTACCCATAAACGAAACTCCGTTTACGCCCAAAGTGATAACGATAACCTCCGGCGCGGACTTTTCCGCTGCGTCGCGAATCGTAATCTCCGTACCGTCGGGAGGATAAACAATCGTGGCGTAGCTTTGATGGTCAAGTGTCAGCGTTCCGCTTTTCGGCGTCCACACCTGGTCGGTACTTGTTCCGCCGGAAAGAACTCCGTAGGCTTTCATTCCGTAGGTGGTGCTGTCGCCCAAAAATATTATATCGTCAATCGTAAAATCATTCACTACAGGCACGTCCGCCACAGCGGGGATTCCGTCGTCCGGAGTAGGCGCGGCGGTAGCGGGCGCGGTAGGTTCCGCGGTCGGAATCGGCTCGAACGTAACCACAAGTCCGCTGGGAACACTCGGCGGCGGCAACGCCGAATAATCGCACGACGCCATTCCAAATAAAAGCGCCAGAAGTACAAATATCCTGAGTTTTTTCATAAGTTCTCCATTGTATGGCTTCTGTTTTTAGGTTACGGTAAATTTAATCAATATCAGAGTTAACTGTTTTCGGAGGTCTTTCCAAAATCTCCGGGTGATGCAGATAATGGTTAAGATGCCGGAACGAAATCGCGTAGTAATATCCGTCGCAAATGCGCTCGTCACATACCGCTCCATAATCTATGTAGCGGCGTTCGTTTAGTTTTCCGTCTTTGTCAATCTCAAACACGCGGTATTTTTTCCCGAACGCAATCAAAACCGGAAGATTACCGAAATCGTACAAATGGTGGAAAATCTTGCTGATACCTACCGAGCCTAAATCGCTGATAACCAGCGAACTATGGAACGGACTTACATTTATCAGCGACATCGGCATTTTCCCGAAATAGTCAAGCACCGTCAGCATCCACATAATGAACTTCAGCGGAAGCCGCGGAATCTTCATCAAAGTGTTTGCCGTTTGCTCGGTTTTGTTAGGCTCCGTTGAAGTCTTTA
This sequence comes from Oscillospiraceae bacterium, assembly GCA_031260745.1. Lineage (GTDB taxonomy): Bacteria > Bacillota > Clostridia > Oscillospirales > Oscillospiraceae > JAISJH01. The sequence goes on along the minus strand of JAISKY010000127.1, from coordinate 1,192 downwards.
TTTTCTCAACCTCTGTGTTAATCTTTTCGTAAACCTCGCGGATTGTGTCCGTAGGCTCAAACACAACCTTAATTGAAGTTTCGCCGCTGTTAATCGACAATTGTTTCTTGACAACCATCGAAACCTCGATTTGGTTTCTCGCGAAAACCCGTTGACCCGCAATAAACCGGTTAAGCGCGGGATATTCCGCCATAACGCGGACATACGCCGCCAAAAACACGTGCAGTATTCCGATATTCTTATAACCTTTGTTCCGCAGTCGGCGAATCATCGACTCCGCTTCGCTTATCTCAAACTTTTCGTCAAACGCGTTTTGACAATCGTGAGTAGCTTTCATAATAAACGGAATCTGACGATAAAACGGAGCGAGAGTCCTAAGCAGTCTCCCGTCCTTGCGGTCGCCCCAGCGGCGTTTTCTGACGTTCGTCATCTTTGAGTATCTATCCTCCCCGCTATATATAGCCGTCCAAGTTGAGAACGACGGCGCGTTTTCCCCGGTGATACGCTCAAAATTCGCAAGCAGTATAGGTTTTTTGCTCCGCGTCCGCTTTTAGCGGGCGCGACTATACCTCACGCAAGTATACCAATTCGAGCTTAAATTGTCAAGCGAAATTTGTATTTTTATCACCATAGTTTCATAAACTTTGACAAAAGAGTAGGTATTTAATAAAAAGTTGAATCAGAACGCAAAGTCGGTGAGGGCAAATAGCCCTCACTGAGTTTTATAAAGGTTTTCTCGCTGTAAATTATAAAATAAAAAAAGTAGCGCAAGTCTCGGAAATATCCGAATACCTGAACCACTTTTTCCAAAGCTTGTATTAGCACATAGCGTTAGATAAAGCAAGAGTAATTTTCATTTTCTACATAATAGCATAATATTTCGCGATAATCACGTGAATATTTATTAATATTGCACAATTTTTACTATATCGACGCGCCTTTTACTGGCGCTCAAAACGGTTTGGAATGCGTATCCCGCTATTTTTACTGACAAAGTTTGAAAAATAATAAAGTGTACAAAGTACACGATAAAATATCGAATAACTACGCGCTTTTCCGCAAAATGCTGATTTTATTTCTGCTTTTCTAAGACCGTCTGCCGAAAATGCGGAGAGTTTTATATAGACTTTTCAATAGTTATCAGGCGCAGATTCGCTTGTAACCGCTTTGATACAAAATCACCGCGTGGAAT